>JBEGTA010000028.1:0-2600 GCA_041179665.1 Pseudomonadota bacterium | reverse complement strand
TGGCCGCCGCTCTGGTGGTGGTACCGATTGGGGTATCGCATGCGGGCAGCGCATTGCTCAATCCGCAGTGGTTGTTGGCTGGCTTGGCGGTGGCCCTGCTGTCCAGCGCCATTCCGTATGCACTTGAAATGTTCGCACTCAACCACCTGCCTAAAAACACCTTCAGTATTTTGCTCAGCCTCGAGCCTGCGGTGGGTGCATTGGCAGGCTGGTTGGTGCTGGCGGAGCACTTGACCTTCTCTCAAGGTCTGGCCATTGCCATGGTCATGGTTGCTTCGATGGGCACGGCATGGTCTGCCGGAAGATCGGCACCAGTCTCGGGCTAGGCTTCGGCCACAACCTAGCGCCGACTCGGCTTAACGGCCCACAAACACCGGCTTGCGACGCTCGGCAAACGCCGCGCGCCCTTCGGCAAAGTCGGCACTGCGGCTGGTCATGTGTTCTCGTTCGCGCAGCACCGCTTCGTCAAATTGCCCGATCTCAATGTCTTGCAATGACTGCTTGGTGGCCTGCACTGCTAACGGGGCCAAAGCCAAAACATCGGTCACCAAAGCCTGCACCGTGGGCTTCCATGCCTCGGCCGTCACCAATGCCTCGAACAAGCCCATCGCCTCGAGTTGTCGGTCGGTGAAGGGGCGCGCCGTCAAAAACGCCCGCCGCGTCCCGGCCATGCCAAAGCGACTCACATAACGCTGCAGGCCACTTGGGTAATAGTGCAGGCCGAGTGCCGTCGCCGGCATGCGCCACTCCAGACCTTGCAAACCCACGCGCAAATCACAGGCCAACACCAGGTCGGTGGCGCCGCCATAAACGCTGCCATTCAGGGCGCACACCGTCACCGGGCGCAAAGCGGCCAATGCATTGGGAATGGTTTCAAAAAATGTCGCCCCATGTCCCGGCTCGTCAAAGCCTCCAATGTCATAGCCCGCACAAAACACCGGCTTGGGCTGACCCGCCGTTTGAGCGGTGAGCACCAACACCCGCACATCGGCCTGTTGGTTGACCGTGTCGAAGTGCGCCAGCAAGGCCTTGAGGTCGGCGTTTTCCAGCCGGTTGCGCTGGGCAGGACGGTTCAGGGTAATGGTGGCCACACCGCCTGCAATGTGCAAAACAGGGGCCGAGGCTTGCGCGAAAGCAGTGGACATGGGCGATTTCCAAAACAAAAAGGGTGTCCGAAGACACCCTGATTGTAGAAAGCAGCCCCTTCAGGCCCGCTTTTATTTCGGCAAATTAGGCCTTGGCTTTGGCCTTGGACATGGCGGCCTTGACCGAAGCTTCGGCTTGGGCAGTGGCGGCCTTGATGTTGGACTCGGCTGTGTCAGCGGCTTGCTTGGCCACTTTTTTCAGGGTTTCAGCAGCAGTTTGGCTGGCTTCGTAAGCTGTTTTGAACACGGCAACAGCGGCGTCAGAGCCAGCAGGTGCGTTTTTCAGGCTGTTTTCGACCAAGCTTTTGACGGCCTTCTCAGACTCGGCCACTTTGCTTTCGACAGCTTTGGTGAACACGGCGCCAGTGCTGTTGGCGATTTCAGCCAAGTGACGGCCATAAGAGACCGACTTTTCGAAGGCAGGCTGCACCAAAGCGGCTTGCACAGCCATCAGGTCTTGGGGCGACTTGGCAGCCATCAAGGCTTGCACGTTGGCAAAAGACTCGCCCACGGCGGCTTTGCCAGCAGCCATGTTCAGTTCGACCAAACGCTCGAAACCAGCGAAAGCGGTGTGAGACAGGTCAGCAGCAGCAGCCAGGTTGGCTTGTTGGGCGGCGGCGAATTGTTCGGCGTTGAAGTTCATGGTGTGTTCCTTAGAAAGGTTTGTTGCAATGCAGCAATTTGAACACCGCCACCTCACCATAGCAAGGGATTACCCTCACTTTAGAGTGCGCTCTCCAAATGGCCGATTTGTCATCCACCTGTCAAAAAACCCTTTCTCAGGATCCTTATCCCTCGGAAGCATGGCCCAAACCCCTACACTTGCCACAACGGCTATCCCGGCCAAGATGCGTTGTTTTTATGGAATTTCTGAGTCTTTTGTTCTTATTGGCCACGGGTATCCATTGGCTCAACACCCAAGGCCGGCGCAAACGCACGGCCCTGCTGGCCGACTATTTGCGCCCCTACCAAATCGAAAAACACATGGAGCAACTCACCAGCGCATACATGCGGGCGCTGGGCGAAGCCGACCTCGAGCGCCAGCAACACATCTTGCAATTGCAAGAGACAACCGAACAACAATTGGCCGTTGAGTTTCAAAACTTGGCCCGAGAATTTGCCAAATTACCCGCGCCCGACACGCGTGCCTTCAAAATCGCACTGCCCTACATTGACCAGCTCTCGCCCAAAGCCACCTTTGACATGCGCCGCATGCTGGAGGTTCACGCGCAAGGCATCGAAAGAGCCATGAGCAACCGCCAAGGCCTGCCCGCCAAAGAGCGCTCGTTCAGGCTGATGGGCGAGATGTTTTTGATGCAGCACAGTTGCCACTGGTTTTGCAAATCCAAAACCATCGCCTCGGCCCGCATGCTGGCCCAGCACAAAACCCACTACGAACAAGCGCTGGACGCGGTCAGCCCAGAGACGCGTCAGGCCTATTGGGACGTGGTGCAG
>JBEGTA010000027.1:0-13353 GCA_041179665.1 Pseudomonadota bacterium | reverse complement strand
GTCACCTCCACCAGCACACGCCAAATTCATGCTGAAGTGGTGCTTGAGCAAAACCTGCTGCAACAACTGCCTCAGCAACACTTGTTGTTTGCGTTGTATGTGGGTGTGGTCACCATTTTTGCCATTTGGGGCGTGATTTATTGGGCCTTCACCCAAGACAAGATGGTCGGCCTTTTTGGGGTGAAGCAAACGGCCGCATGGGTCTACGCTCTGTGCTCGTTGGGCTACATGCGCATGTGGTGGCCCAATGCTTGGCCGGCCGCTGGGCTGGACTATTTGGCATCGCTGTTCAGCATGCTGGCCACCACGTCGGCCATTTACTTTCATTACACTTTTTTGCAAGATTACCAACCGCGGCGATGGGCGGTGTGGGCGTTGCGCGGCTTGGTTTATTTGTTGCCCATCAACTTGTTTTTGTTTTTCTCCGGGCAACCCACTTTGGCGCTCAACATCAACATGATGTCGGTTTTGTTTGCGCCCTTTGTCATGCTGGCCGCTGCTTGGACAGCCAAGGGCTGGGGACTGACTTCGCAAGGCTCGACGGGCTCGGCCGTCAAGCTCTCTCGTTTTTTGGTGGTTGGTTTTTACACCGCCTTGGTGGTGATTTTGTGCTTGGCGGCGCTGCCCGCTCTTGGGGTGGCGCGTGGCGGCGAGGTGGCACTGTATGTGGTTCAAGCGCATGGCCTGGCCAGCGCCTTGATGGTCGTGCTGTTGCTGCAGTACCGCACTTACCTGATGCGCAAAGCCCAATTTGAAGACCAGCAATTGTTGGCACGCACACAATTGCAGGCAGAGCAAGACCGGCGACTGCGCGACGATCAAGAAAAACTGTTGGCCATGCTGACGCACGAGCTCAAAACGCCGCTGTCGACCATTTACATGCGGCTCGACGAGGAAGGCAAAAACGCACAAGCCATCAAAAAGTCCATCAGCGAAATGAACACAGTCATTGACCGTTGTGTGCAGGCCAACAAGGTGCAAGACCAAAAACTGCAGGTTCAAAGCGACCCGGTCGACTTGATGCTGCTGATCGATGATGTGGTCACCAGCGCCCCATCGCCCGAGCGCATTGAGGTGCAGTCGAGCGCACAGCACCGCTTGCAGACCGACCGGCAATTGCTGGGCATTGTGTTGAGCAACTTGGTTGAGAACGCTTGCAAATACTCGGCCAAAGACAGTCGAATTGACATCGCGGTCGAGGACTTGGGCAGCCAGGTTCAACTGACATTCAAAAACACCACAGGGCGCGCTGGGTGGCCCTCTGAAACACGTATTTTTGAGAAGTACTACCGAGGCTCAGGCGCGCAGGGTCAGGCAGGAACCGGCTTGGGCTTGTTTTTGGTGCAAAGCTTGGTGGCCTCGCTGGGGGGGCGCATTGCTTACCAGCCCACGGCAACGCAAGTTTGCTTTGTCTTGACTTTGCCCAAATCAAACGCTGGGGCCTTGTGATGCCAAAGGCTTTTTCATGGTCTGTTTTTGATACATTGGCGCCATGACAGACTTGCCTACGTTGCACATTCTGATTGTCGAAGACAACGACAATTTGCGCGAAGCCACGCAAGAGTTGTTGGCGCAACAAGGTCATCAAGTGACAGCCATGTCGTGCGCTGAAGATGTGGACGACACGCCCACACGGGATGTGCCCGATCTGTATTTGATTGATGTGAACCTGCCGGGTGAAAACGGGTTCAGTTTGGCTGAGCGCATTCGCAAAAGCCATCCTGCAGCAGGCATTGTGCTGATGACTGCCCGTGGCCAACTCGAAGACCGTCTGCTGGGGTACACCTGTGGCGCAGACAATTATTTGATCAAGCCGGTCGAGCAATCCGAGTTGCTGGTGTGTATTCAAAGTCTGGCTCGGCGCATCAAACCCGCCAAACCCCACGCAGAAGCCGACTTGGTGCTAGATGTGCAAGCGCTGTCATTGCGCGGTCCACTTGAGAGCGTGTCGCTCACTTACCCAGAGAGTTTGTTGTTGATGGCCATGACCCGCGCAGTGGGCCAAAAGCTCGAACGCTGGCAGGCCATGCAATTGGTTGACGCCAAAGACAAAGGCCTGTCGCCCGCTAATTTAGAAATGCGCATCAGCGCTTTGCGCAAAAAGATGGATGCCTGCGGAGCCCCTGCTGAGGCCATCCGCACCATCAGGGGCTTTGGCTATGCGCTGAGTTGTCACGTCAAAGTGTTGTGACGGTTCAGGCCTTCACCGTCACCCGTGCCCCATCCCTTTTTTCTGCCTTAGACGTCGCCGGCGCCATCGGCGCTTTTGCTTTTTTTGCCCGCTCCGCGTGGCTTGCGCAGGCCATTGCTGGCCAGGGTTTCAATGTGCGGCATGTTCTCGGGCGCAGGCACCGCGGTGTTGGAGGGTGGGGCGATTTTGTTGGCCACATGGCTCAAGCCCGAGTAGACATACTTCTTGATGTTGTCCAGTGTTTTGCTGCCGCCTTGGGCCTCTTCTTGTTCGGCTTGAGCATCGTCATTGGCCATAGCGGCAGGGGCTGAAGCAGCGTCTTGCGCCGCATCAGCAAGGGCCTCATTGGGCGTTGCATTTGCTTGCGCTTGTTGTGCAGCCACCTGGGCACCCAAACGTGCGGCTTGAGAAAAATGCGCCGAGATCAGACGCTTGAGTTCATCCACTTGTGTGAACGCATATTCCACATCGGGAAAGATGGCAGGCGCATTCAATAACTTGCCCTCTTCGGTCAACAAGGCCGTCTGAACTGCGATGCCAGCAGGCGTTGTTTCCACCAAAAAAACGCTGCGTCCTTTGATGACTTGTTCAGACGATTCGGTGTTGTTTGCTTCCTCAGACATGACGGCATTCTCCTCAGGTTGAACTCATGTATAAACCGTTTGAGTTTACCTATATTCGACATGCAGTTGTCTCTTGAGCCTCGTCAGCAAGCCCCAGATATTCAGGTTTTGAAAATCTTGGGTGTGGTGCTGGCCGTTCATTTGGCCTTGGCTTGGTTGATGTTGTTTGCGCCCACTCTCCCGCTGCCGCCAAAAATTCCCGCCATCACGATCGATATCTCGGCAGCGCTTCCCGAACAGCGGCGTGGACTTGAAGAACCTGTGGAGGCCCAGTCGGGGCAAAACGCTGCGGCCAGTCGTCCGCCTGCACCTCGCGCAGCGGCCAAAGCTGCGCCGACAGCACCACCGGCCAAGCCCGAAAAACCCTTGATGCCTAGCCCGCCCAAGAGCGAGACGGCGCCCACCAAAACGGTTGACAACGTGGCGCCCGTGGCCCCTCCGCCAGAGCCCATGGCGACGGCAATGCCGAGCACCACCTCGCAGGCCGTGCCCAAAGGCCAGACAGACGTCACACAAGAAACGGTGCGCACTTCAGAGCCCGATTTGCAAGCAGCCTACAAAGACAACCCCAAACCGCCGTATCCCAAAGCGGCCTTTCGCGCAGGCGCTGAAGGCACTGTCGAAATCGCTGTGGTCGTGAACTCCGACGGGTCTGTGGCCAGCGCGGTGGTGGCACTCAGCAGTGGCCATGAACTGCTCGACAAATCGGCACTCGACACGGTGAAGGGTTGGCGCTTCAAGTCGGCACGCAAAGATGGCGTCTTGACTAAAAGCGCGGTGCGGGTGCCGATCACATTCAGGCTCAGAGCCGCTCGATAATGGCGGGTCAAAAAAAGGATCGTAAATGTTGGATGCGTTGATTGTTCATGCCGTGTTGGTTATTTTGGTGCTGTTGTCGGTGGTCACTTGGACGCTGGCTTGGCTGAAAATTCGCCAAAACCAAAAAGCCGTGAGCGAGATGAAAAATTTTGAGCAGCAATTTTTCAAGCTCCACGATTGGTCACAACTCAAAGCGTTGCTGCAAACCGCGCAGGGCCCATTGGCCAGTATGGCCGCTGCGGGCGTAGAGGCGGTGGAAGACTTGCAGGCCAGCGGGCCGAGCGTGTTGATCGACCCTCAATTGGTGGTTGAGCGCGTGTTGCAGCAAGCCCTGCAAGAACAGTTGCGTGCGCAAGAACGCGGCTTGTCAGAGTTGGCCACCATCGGTTCTATCTCGCCTTTTGTGGGACTTTTCGGCACGGTCTGGGGCATCATGAATGCGCTCAAAAACATTGGAGAGTCCGGGCAAGCCAGCATCGATGTGGTCGCCGGGCCTGTGGGTGAGGCCTTGATTGCGACGGCTGTGGGGATTGCGGTGGCGGTGCCTGCGGTGCTGTTTTACAACGTGTTGTTGCGCAAACAAAAACTGCGGGTCACCCAAATGGAGGCGTTTGCCGACTCTTTTGCACGTTTGGCGCTGAAATATTTGTCTTCACCCTCAGGAGCCCGACCATGAGCATGCGCAGTTCGGGGGACTCTGATGGCGCCATCGCGGAGATCAATGTCACGCCGTTGGTCGATGTGATGTTGGTTTTGTTGATCATCTTTATCGTGACGGCGCCGATGATCACACCGCAAGCCATGAAAGTCACCCTTCCTCAAACGGACCGGGTGGTTCAGCGAGACCAAGCCAAAAATGAGGTCTTAGTGGTTTTAAAAGATGGCTCTCTGAATTACAAAGGGTTGGATATCACGGACGCCGGACTCAAAGCCATCATGGTCACAGACGGCAAATCGCCCCATTACCAATTGCAAGTGCAAGCCGATGAGGGGGTGCCGTATGGCCGAATTGCCCAAATCATGGCTTGGGCCCAAACAGCGGGATTGCAGAAACTCACTTTTATAACGGTTCCCAACCGCTGAGATTGTCGATTTTGTTGAAAATGAATTCTTTAGGTTTTTTTGGGTAGGTAATTGATATTTTCATAATATTCGTAATATGCGAATATTGTGCCTACATTTTTGCCCGCGGGTTTTTGCGCTCACCGTCTTGCTTTGGTTTGCAAAAGCAGGCTGGGCTCAGCCCATTCAATACCCCCCTGATCGCGCGGGTCAGTTGATGCAGCAACTGCAAAACGATCCGGCTTTAAAAGGCGGAACGCAACCTGCACTGCCCAAATTGGCGCCCCCAAATTCTCAGCCTTTGCAACCTGCTGCTGTTGCCCCTGGCGAGGACACCTTTTTGTTCAAGTCGGTCGTGCTGTCGGGTAACACCTTGGTCAACACGTCACAAATCGAGTTGTTGTTGGCACCTTGGTTGGGCAAAAACATCAGCCTTGCTCAACTGCAACAAGCCGTTGCACAAATATCAGCTTTGTACAGAGATCAAGGCTGGTTGGCGCAAGCCACCTTGCCCGATCAGGATGTTTCTGATGGGCATGTCAAGGTCACGGTGATCGAAGGCAAATTGGGTGAAGTGATCTTGCAGTTGGAAGACGGCAAGCCGCAACTCGGCGCATGGATACGACGGCGCATCCCCTCGCTGATCCAGCACTACATGCCGATTGGCAAGACCATTTATTTCAACGACATGGACAAGGCCTTGTTGTTGGCCGGTGATCTGCCGGGCACGGCGGTCTCGGGCAGTTTGCAAGCCGGCAAGGTGCCGGGCACCTCGGACTTGTTGGTCAAGGTGGACAGCACACCGATGGTGGCGGGGCAGGTCAGTACCGACAACATGGGCAGCCGTTCGACCGGTGTGGTGCGCTTGAATGCGCAGGTGCAGTTGAACTCGCCGTTGGGGACGGGCGAACAGTTTTCTTTCTCGGGCAGTAAAAACGCGGGCAGCACCTACGTTCACGCTGGCGTGAGCACGCCGGTGGGCATCGAGGAATGGCGCGGTTTGATTTTCAATGCCGAAGCCAGTCGCATGGACTACCGCATTTTGGATCAGTACAAGCCGGATGGCGCTCGATTGCGGCCCGAGGGCCACAGCAATGTTTTGGGTGTCAACCTGGTGGCGCCATGGGTGCGATCGGCCAACACCAATTTGAGTTTGAATTTGGGCCTGGAATACCGCAAGGCCTTGGACAAGTCGGATCTGGAAGTGCCCGGTACCTTAGGCATTGTGCGCAACACGCAAGTGAACAACCGCAGCCTCAGCATGAACTTCAGCCACTTGGATGGCATCTGGGGCGGCGGCAATAATTTGTTGGGCTGGGTTGAAACGGGGGGCACGATTCGATTGGGCCCATCGGGAGCCGCCTCGTTGGATGCCACAGAAGGTCGCACACAAGGCAGCTTCCAGAAAAGACGCATCACGGCTTCGCGCTTGCAGTTCATCGACGGCAAGCACGCGATCTTCATGTCGGCGTCGCGCCAGTGGGCCAGCAAAAACTTGGACTCGTCCGAAAAGCTTTACCTCGGTGGAGCGTCGGGGGTGCGAGCCTTCCCCAACAGCGAAGCGGGTGGCAGCACGGGGGTGACGGCCACCCTCGAGTTGCGGCGCGAATGGAATGCCCAGTGGCAAACCACTTTGTTCTACGACTACGGCCGCATCTCGCAATTCAAAGTGCCCGTGCGTGCCGATGGCAGCAGTCTGCTGACTGACACAACCAACGACATCATGTTGCGTGGTCGTGGGGTCTCGATGACCTATCGCTTTGTCTCGGGCGCAGAGGTCAAGGCCACGCTGGCGCGCAGGGTCTCGCCCAATCCGCAATCCAGCTCAACGGGCACCGACAACGACGGCACCTTGCGGCTCAACCGGTTCTGGCTGAACGTCAGCATGCCCTTCTAAACCACCGAAGACAGTGAACAAGGTTTACCGCGTCATCTTCAACGAAGTCACCGCCACATGGACGGTGGTGGCGGAGATTGCGCGCTCGTGTGGCAAACGCAGTTCACTCGTCAAAAAAATGGCCAAGCTGGCCGCCGTGATGGGCTTGGCCAGCCAGATGGAGTTGGCAGCGGCGGGGCCGCCGGCGCCCACCGAGTTGCCCACGCAAGGGCAGGTGGCCGCTGGCATTGCGCGAATTGGCCGAGAGGGCACAGCCAGTGCCCCGGTGCTGAACATTGACCAAAGCTCGCAGCGCGCGGTCATCAACTGGGGCACCTTCAATGTGGGGTCTTCGGGCACGGTCAACTTCAACCAACCCAACGCCCAAGCGGCCACCTTGAACCGCGTGCGCGATGCCAACCCGAGCCAGATTTTTGGCAAGGTCAACGCGCCCGGCCAAGTCACTTTCATCAACCCCGCCGGGGTTTACTTTGGCAAGAGCGCGGTGCTGGATGTGGGGGCCGTGACGGCCACCACGATGAACCAAAGCGATGCCCAATTCATGGCGGGCAAATCGGAGTTTGCGCGCAATGGCGCCGCTGGTGCAGTGGTCAACGAAGGCACCATTCGCGCTGCCCTTGGTGGCTATGTGGCGCTGCTGGCGCCGCAGGTGCGCAACGAAGGCTTGATCGTGGCCCAACAAGGCACGGTGGTCATGGCCGGTGCCGAAGCCGTGAAGCTCAACTTTGATCCCGCCAGCAAGTTGGCCAGCATCACCGTCAGCCCCAGCTTGATCGCCACCTTGATCGAGAACAAAACTGCGGTGCAAGCGCCCGAAGGTTTGATCATCCTCAGCGCCACGGCGTTGGATGCGATGACGGGCCAGATCATCAACAGCGGCCAACTCAATGCCAGCAGTTTGACCCGACAAGGCGGACGCATTTTGTTGCAAAGCGGCAAGGTGCAACTCAGCGCAACCAGCGTGCTGCAAGCCAAGGGACCCACGCAAGGCGGCGAGGTGCACATCCAGGCGCAGCGCATTGAAAATGCTGGCGCGATAGATGTCTCCAGCACGCAGGGCGCTGGCGGCAAAGTGCTGCTGCAAGCCAGCAGCGCCGGCGTGCCGACCCCTGTGCCAACAACCCTGGGCACTGCGAGCACCTCCGCCTCAGTCACCACAGCGCAGACCGCTATCGCACTCGAACCCCAGTCGCAGGTGCGTGCCGATGGCGCCGTTCGCGGCGGCGAGATTCGTCTCGAGTCAGCCCAGGCCGTGAAGCTCGAGAACGCCGCGCTATCGGCCAGCAGTGTGGCGGGCACGGGTGGTACGGTGGTCATCGAAAGCCGTGAGTTGAGCGTGACCCACAGTACCGTGTCGGTCGATGGTGATGCGCGTGGCGGCCAAGTGCAACTGCGCGCTACACCGGGCGAACAAGTCACGTCCTCAGACCCGTTGTCGCCCTTGAGCCCGATGCCGGGGGGCACCAGCGTGATGATCAGTGGCACCAGTGTGGTCAGTGCCAGCAGCCGCCGTGGGCGCGGCGGTGATGTGTCGGTCACCGGCACCACGCTGATCTTGCAAGACACCACTCGCATCGATGCCACAGGCGCTACTGGCGGTGGTGAGGTGTATGTGGGCGGTGGCTGGCAAGGCACAGGGCCATTGCCCCATGCGACCACCGTCACCATGGGCCCCGAGGTGGTGATTGATGCCAGTGCCCTCGAGCAAGGGCAAGGCGGCACGGTGGTGTTGTGGAGTGATGTTCGCAACCCTTTCTCGTTGACCTCGGCGCATGGAACGATTCTGGCCAAAGGCGGAACTCAAGGTGGTGATGGTGGGCAAATCGAGACCTCGGGTGGACGCCTCCAAGTCGATGGTGTGACCGGCTCGGCCGCTGCCCCCATGGGCAAAGCGGGCGAGTGGTTGTTTGACCCGACCAACATCACCATCGGCAGCTCGGGGTCCGCCAACAGTGGCAACGATGGCTCCAGCATTTCTGCCACTGGCATCAACAACCTCTTGAACGGCGGCACCAGCGTGACCGTGACGACCTTTTCGGGCGGGGGAGATCTGGGGAATTTGACGGTCTCGGAAGCCATCAACAAGTCCAGCGGCAACGGTGACGTGACGCTGACGCTGCGGGCCGCCAACACCATTGTCATCAGCCGCGACATTGCCCACACCGGTGGCAGTGGGCGCTTGCATTTGGTCATCGACGCCGACAACAACACCGCCGCTTCTACGGCCAATGCAAGCCCCTCTCGGGATGGTGCGGGCATTGTGATTTTGGAGGCCAACCTCTCCACGGGCGGCGGCAACCTGTTGGTGGGGGGTGTCACCCAGAACGGTTCTACCGGGGGTGATTTGTTCATTGGGGGCTCTTCCGCTCTCTCTATTTCAACCGCCGGGGGGTCGGTGGATGTCAAGGGCAACCTGATCATTGCCAACAGCAGCGCAGATGGCGTGAGCATCAACACCGCGGGCGGAGCCATTGACCTGCGTGGCGCTGTGGACTCTGGCAACCAATACACAGCCGTTGCTGGCGCCAAAACGTGGCAGCAGGCCTTTGACGATGCCAAGACGCGCTCTAATTCATGGCTCGCCACGATTGGCTCTTCGCTTGAAAATGCGCTGGCCGTGCGCGCTGCCAACACGTCCAGTGCGTGGCTCGGGGGGCAACGCATTCATGGCACCAATGAATGGCGATGGACGGCCGACCCCAGCTACAACGCAACGACCAAACCCCTTGTCTTCTTTTTCCAAGGGGCCACCACAGAGACCTCCTTGGGCTCTGGCAGCTCGGGGTCTGGTGGTACGACAGCGACGGGGTACTTTGCCAATTGGAGTGGTTGGACCAATGGCGTCGCCAGTGGTGAGCCCAACAACTGGAACGGTGGCGCGGCCACTTTCAGTATTGAGGGCGAAAGCGCTTTGCAATTCACAGGGTCACAAGGCAAATGGAACGATTTGCCGCGCGCCAGCACGACCCTTGATCAATATGTGCTCGAGACCAATCTGGCACCTTCGCGTTTGAATCTGAATGCCGGTACGGGGGCGGTCCGCATCAGCAACGCGGTCGGATTTAGCAAAGCCTTGTCGCAGCTGGACATCACGGCTTCCAGCACCACCCTGAGCGGCAGGGGTGTCATCACCACCGGGGCACAAAACTACAGCAGCGGCTTCAGCGCCGAGAACAGTGGTCGAATTGAAATTTCGGGCGCCACGATATCTTCCAGCGGCGCGGTCAGCATCAAGTCCCTCACAAACGATGTGTTCTTGAATGCCACGTTCACTCACATAGCGCCCACGGCCAGCACATTCAATGTGGAGGCGCAGCGGCACATCCAACTGGGCACCAATGCCAGCATCAGTTCCACGACCGCCGCGCTGCAGACCACACTTTGGGCCGACACCGACAAAAGTGGTGACGGGATCATTTACTTTGAAGGCAGTGGCATCAACACCAAAGGGGGCGCGCTGACGTTTGGCAAAGCCGGTCAGACCAACGTGCTGGGTGGCGCCACGGTGATGGTGGGCGGCGATGTTTTCTTCCAGCGAAGCAGCGCGCAAACCCTCAGCACCGAAGGCGGCGCCATCAACATCTACGGCGAAACCATTGTCTCCAACACCTCTGGCCTCAATGTCAACAGCGGCAATGGTGATGTGACGCTGCATGGCATGCTGAACTCTGGCAACCAGTATTCCGGTGTTCAAGTGGCCACGGCAATTTCTTGGACTGCGGCGCGAGATGCTGCCAAAGGCGCGACCGGAGGCGCCTCGGCTCTCGGGGACAGCTACTTGGCCACGATCACGTCGCGACTCGAAAATTCGATTGCCGCGCTCTCAGTGAACAACAACAGCTCTTGGCTGGGCGCCAGGCAACTGAGCAGCAACGGGGCATGGCAATGGAATGTGGGCCCTGAAATTGGCCAAGCCCTCACCTACACCAACTGGAACCCCGGCGAACCCAACAACTGCTGCACGGGCACCGCCAACGGCGCGGGCTTTTTTGGTGAAAACGCCTTGCAATTCACCGGTGCCAATTCAAGCTGGAACGATTTGTTTGACAACGGGGTGTTTTCCAGCAACTTGAATTTTTATGTGCGCGAGACCAACTTGGCTGCATCGCCTGTGACGTTCAATGCGGGCACGGGCACGCTCACACTGAAATCAAATGTTGGCTCCAGCAAGGCCATCTCGACCTTGGCGGTGACGGCGGTCACCAGCGTCATCAACAGCAACTCGATGAACACCTCGGTGGCGCAGAACTACACCGGCAACTTGACGGTCAACACCGGCAGTGGCGATTTCTTGGTGCGGGGTGGCGCGCTCAATGTCTCGGGCAACGCCACATTCAATGCCGGCCGCGTTTTGCAGCAAACCTCTTTGAATGCCACCGGTTCTGGCTCACTGACTTTCAATTCGCCGCTGGTGGCCAATGCCGATAACTTGTCCATCACCTCCGGCTCGGGCGGGGTGACCTTCAACTCGACCCTCAACAGCGACGCGGCAAGCACGCTGCGCAACCTCACCGTGACGGCCACTGGCGGCGATGTCACGCTGAACGCCACCGTGGGTGGCACTCTCAGACTCGACAATCTGTTGATCAACGCCAACAACCTGGTGGTGCCCAATGCCAACCTGTCGGTGTCGGTGGCCGAAGACCTGGTGTTGAACGCCGGCCTGAAACACGCGGGGGCCAGCGATGTCACCACCACGCTGACCGCGGGCGATGACATTTTCCTCAACGGCGCGGTGTCCACCAGCTCGAGCGGCAAACTCAATTTGTCATTGACCGGGGCTCGCTATGGCGGCGTGATTGCGTTTGAAGGCGATGTCAGCACCGGCGGTGGCAATTTGACGGCCACGGCAGAAACCATCAGCTTCCAAGCCACTTCAAACCAAACCGTCAACACCTCGGCCAGCAGTGGCACCGGTGGTGCGATTGACTTCAGCAACGTCAGCAGCACCGACACCCAAGTGGTCTTGGGGGTGCTCAACAGTGGCAGCGCCGGCACCCTCACGCTCAGCACCGGGGGTGGGGCGGTGAACATCAGGGGCAGCGTGGACAGTGCCAGCAGCGTGCAGCGCCAAACCGACATCGGTACGGGCTTGACCGGCTGGAGCTCCACCGCCACCCATGCCACCGGTTACGGCGATTGGGGCTCGGTTGTGGGACCCTTTGCCAACGGCAATGCCGGGGTCACCCGCACGCTCGATTTTGGCAATCAAGGCAAAAACATCACCTTCGATTTTTACCGCCTAGAGAGTTGGGACAACGAGTTTTTGCGCTTGTATGTCAACGGCAGCAAGGTGGGTGAGCGCTCGTTCGTCGAAAATGGCATCCTGACCGGCACCGAGCTCGGGACCTCGGTGACTTCGGGTTACGCCCTTCGCTTCTCGCCCAGTGGCGGTGTGTTGAGCGGTGACTACAACACCACCCGTGGCTGGAACGACCAAAAGGTGGCCGTCAACCTGGACACCCCGGCGCTGGGCAGCTTCACCTTTCGGGTGGACAGCAGTTTGGATTCGGTCTGGAACGACGAAGGCTGGGGCATCAAAAACTTGTTGGTGCGCAACTTGGCCTCCAGTTATTCAGGCGCTGCGGCCCTGACGGTGAATGCCGGCGCCGGGGCCATTGGCCTCACGAGCGGTGTGGGCCAAAGCAAAACCTTGGCGGCCATGCAACTCAACAGCACCGGCGCGACCACCTTGGGCGGGGCCGTCAGGGCGACCAGCGTGACCACCAACACGGGCGGCACCTTGCAACTCAATGGCGCATCGGTCACCACCACCGGTGCACAAACCTATGGCGAAAACATCAGCTTGGGCCGTGCCGTCACCCTGACGGCTTCAGACATCAGCTCGGCGGGTACCCTCAATTTGGGGGCCAACACGCTGACCCTCAACACCCCCTCCGACATGACCATTGCAGGGGTCATCAGCGGCACGGGAGGTGCGGTCACCAAGCAAGGTGCAGGCACCCTCACGCTGTCGGGGGCCAACACCTTCACTGGCGGCATGACCATCTCGCAAGGCACCATGAAAGCGGGCGTGAGTTCGGTGGGTAGCACCAGCGGCGCCATGGGCACGGGCACTGTCACGGTGCAGTCGGGCAGCGTGGTGGATTTGAATGGCATGACCGTGGCCAACGCGCTCAACATTTCGGGCACGGGCATTGGCAACACCGGTGTCTTGATCAACTCCAGCACCACTGCCGCCACGGCCAGCGGCACGGTGACTGTGGCGGCCAACGCCACTTTGGGCGGCACCGGGGCCATGACCCTCAGTGGCGCGGTGGGGGCGGGCAGCAACACGGTGACCTTTGCCAACGCGTCGGGCTTCACGGCCACCCACACCAGCAACAGCATTCAAAACATCGCCATCAGCAACACCGCGTTGACGCTCAAAACCAACCAAGCCCTGTCGGTTGCAGCCAGCAGCCTGAGTGGCAACACCACCTTGCAAACGGTGGCGGCCGACAAAGACATCACCGTTTCAGGTGCCATCACCAACAACCTCAATGACAACAGCCTGACCCTGATGGCGGCCCGAGACATTGTGTTCAGCAGCAGTGTTTCGGGGGCCTCGGGCAAATCGCTGAATGTGTCGGCTTATGGCGACACCGACAACAGCAATGCCGGGGGCATTCGGTTTGGCTCTTTCATCTCCACATGGGGCGGTCATGTGGTGCTGGCCGGCGGCACCACCGACACCACCGCAGGTTGTGCGGGCACGTTCTCGTGCACCGGGGGCTACGCCAGCAAAGGTATTTCTAATA
>JBEGTA010000026.1:0-3126 GCA_041179665.1 Pseudomonadota bacterium | reverse complement strand
CACGATTTTGTCTTGCTCCAAACCGGTCAGGCGTTGCAGACGCATCTGCAAAATTTCTTGTGCTTGGGTGTCTGACAAACGGTACAAACCGTCTTGGCCCAAGCCGAATTCGCGCTCCAAGCCTTCTGGGCGGTAGTCATCGGCGTTCACCACCGAGCCATCGTCGCGGGCGCGAGTCAGCATGGTGCGCACCATCTGGCTGTCCCAAGCGCGCGTCATCAATTCGGTTTTGGCCACCGGTGGCGTGGGCGCGCCGCGAATGATGGCAATGAAGTCGTCGATGTTGGCCAAGGCCACAGCCAGGCCTTCCAGCACGTGACCCCGGTCGCGGGCCTTGCGCAACTCAAACACCGTGCGGCGTGTGACCACTTCTCGGCGGTGTTGCAAGAAGACCTGAATCAGGTCTTTCAGGTTGCACAACTTGGGTTGCCCATCAATCAGGGCCACCATGTTCATGCCAAAAGTGTCTTGCAGCTGGGTTTGCTTGTAGAGGTTGTTCAGCACCACCTCAGGCACTGCGCCACGCTTGAGCTCGATCACCAAGCGCATGCCCGATTTGTCGGACTCATCTTGAATGTGGCTGATGTCCTCGATCTTTTTCTCGTGGACCAACTCGGCCATGCGTTCTTGCAGGGTTTTCTTGTTGACTTGGTAGGGCAGTTCGTCCACCACAATGCACTGGCGCTGGCCCTTGTCAATGTCTTCAAAGTGGCACTTGGCACGCATGATGACGCGGCCGCGGCCTGTGCGGTAGCCGTCCTTCACGCCGGTCATACCGTAAATGATGGCGCCCGTCGGAAAGTCGGGCGCCGGCACGATTTCCATCAGCTCATCAATGGAGGCTTCGGGATTACGCAGCAAATGCAAGCAAGCGTCCACCACTTCGTTCAAGTTGTGGGGAGGAATGTTGGTGGCCATACCGACGGCAATACCGCCAGAGCCGTTGATCAGCAGGTTGGGCAGGCGCGAAGGCAGAACCAATGGTTCTTTTTCCGAGCCATCGTAGTTGGGGCCAAAGTCAACGGTTTCTTTGTCGATGTCCGCCAACATTTCATGGGCGATTTTGGCCAGTCGAATCTCGGTGTAACGCATCGCCGCTGCGTTGTCGCCGTCCACCGAGCCAAAGTTGCCTTGGCCATCCACCAGCATGTGGCGCATAGAAAAATCTTGTGCCATACGCACAATGGTGTCGTACACCGATTGGTCACCGTGCGGGTGGTACTTACCAATTACGTCACCCACAATACGAGCAGACTTTTTATATGGCCGGTTCCAATCGTTGTTCAACTCGTGCATGGCAAACAGGGCACGACGGTGAACGGGCTTCAGGCCATCGCGCGCATCAGGCAAGGCACGGCCCACGATCACGCTCATGGCGTAATCCAAGTAGCTGCGCCGCATTTCCTCTTCTAGACTGATGGGCAGTGTTTCTTTGGCGAACTGGGTCATAGAGATAGAAGATGTTGGGGACGCAATGTGAAACCTAGATTTTAGGTGCAAGCGGATGTTGCGGATGTGCAACAAATGGTATTCATTATGGGCAGATAACTACTTGGCCGAGTTCCGTATTTCAATAAGTCTTCTCGTCTATGGCACAATAATTACCAGCGGCTCAGGTGACGGTCATCTGAACGTATTTTTTTTCGCAGCGCGTCTGCGGCTTTATCCCTCAAGAGGAAAACCATGAACAAATTCAACAAAGTGGCGATGTTGTTGGCCTCCGCAGCTCTCGCAACAGCCGCTGGTGCACAAACCATCGACAACTGGCGCAACGGTTCCGGCGACCTCGTCTGGAAGAACACCAACCAAGAATTGTGCTGGCGCAATGCCAACTGGACACCCGCCACTGCAGCCGCTGGTTGCGACGGCGCTATCGCTGCTCCTAAGGCTGCTCCAGCTCCAGCACCTGCTCCAGCCGCAGCACCTGCTCCAGCACCACGTGCTGCCGCTCCTGCTGCTCCTGCACAACCACCAGCTGCTGCAACCAAAGTCACTTACGCTGCTGACGCTTTCTTCGACTTCAACAAGTCGGTGTTGAAAGCCGAAGGCAAAGCCAAGTTGGACGACCTGGTGGGCAAAGTCAAGGGCATCAACCTGGAAGTGATCATCGCTGTGGGTCACACCGACGCTGTGGGTTCTGACGCTTACAACCAAAAGTTGTCCGTCAAGCGCTCTGATGCTGTGAAGGCTTACTTGGTGTCCAAAGGCATCGAGAAAAACCGCGTGTACACCGAAGGCAAGGGCGAGAAGCAGCCTGTGGCTGACAACAACACCGCCGCTGGCCGCGCCAAGAACCGCCGCGTCGAAATCGAAGTGGTCGGCACACGCGCCAACTGATCTTCTTTTAGATCGAACCAAAAGCCCCAGCGATGGGGCTTTTTTTCGTCCGCAATCTTCTGCTTTTTTGCGGTTGACCGACAATCCAAGCCATGAACGCACCAACATCCAACGTCGATCCGGCCGAATTGGCCAAGTTTTCTGATCTTGCTCACCGCTGGTGGGACCCTGAAAGTGAGTTCAGGCCCTTGCACCAAATCAACCCTCTGCGGTTGGAGTGGATTCACAGCTTGGCCCATTTGACGGGCAAGCAAGTGGTGGATGTGGGTTGTGGCGGCGGCATTTTGGCCGATGCCATGGCGCGCAAAGGCGCACAGGTGTTGGGCATCGACTTGGCTACCAAATCGCTCAAGGTCGCGCAGTTGCACGCACTCGAAGCAGGCACAACAGGTGTCAACTACCGCGAGGTCAGTGCAGAAGACTTGGCCCAAGAAAAGCCGCAACAGTTTGATGTGGTTACCTGCATGGAAATGTTGGAGCACGTGCCTGATCCCGCCTCGGTGGTGAAAGCCTGCGCCGACTTGGTAAAGCCCGGTGGATGGGTCTTTTTCTCGACCTTGAACCGAAACCCCAAGTCTTTTTTGTTCGCCATTGTGGGGGCCGAATACATCTTGAATTTGTTGCCCCGAGGCACCCATGAGTTTGCGCGCCTCATCAAGCCCAGTGAATTGTTGGCTTGGGCGCAAGCAGCAGGGCTGGATGCACAAGGTTTCAAGGGCATGGAATACAACCCGTTCACCAAACGGTACTGGCTCAGCCAAGACACCAGTGTGAATTATTTGCTCGCTT
>JBEGTA010000025.1:0-7426 GCA_041179665.1 Pseudomonadota bacterium | reverse complement strand
CCGACACCAGCAGGGCTGCCGCCAGCAGCCACTTGCGCCAAGGCTTGGCTTTGGCTCCTTTGGCGTCAATGAACAGCGCCCTCACTTCTGAGCGCCTCCAGCGGAACGCTCACTGGTGATCAGCCAACGTTGGTCTTGCAACTTCATCTCGATGAGTTTGACGCTGGAGACCTTGAGCTTGTCGGATTGGTAGTTTTGCCGGTAACGCAGCTTGATGGTGTTTTTGTTTACCAGCTTGGCTTCGACCTGCGAGATTTGAATCTTGATTTGGCCCTTGGACAAAATCCGGTCTTGGCGGTCTTTCAGCCATTCAGCGTGTGACTTGCCGTCTGATGGGGTGAAGCCGGGCACATACGATTTCACATACCGATCCATGTCCTTCTTCTCCCAAGCTTGAGCCCACAACTGCAAGGCTTGGGTCGCGGCTTGGGTCAACTCAGCTTCTTCAGCGCTGGCCGCTGGTGCCTTTTCAGGTGCCGTGGCGGGCTTGCTCTCGCTGGCGCGCTCTTTGGTGTTGGCCGATGCTACGGTGGTCTTCGCTGGCGCAGGTTCAGCCGCCTTGCCTGAGCTTTCAGCCGTTGCCGCGCTGGACGTGCTTGGGGCTGTTGCTACTGGTGCGGCGTTAGGTGAGACAGTCGGCGCAGGGCCAGGTGTCGGCGCGGCCGCGACCACTTTGGGCGAGTATTGCGCTAAGCCATTGGTGGACACCACCAAGGACAGTTTGTTGCTTTTGGCCGGGTCCAACAACTGCAGTGCCGACGCGTAGTTTTTAGACGCGAGGTGGGTCTTGAGGTTGTTGAGGTTGTTGTACATCAACTCCAAGGGCTGATTCGACTTGAGGGCTTGCTCCAGCGTGGCCTTGGCATCGTTGAGCTTGCCCTGGGCCGCATAAATGGTGGCGATGTTGTTGCGCGCAGCCAAGTAGTAGGGCGAAGACGACGGGATGACTGAAAAATGGGCGATCGCCGGCTCGTATTGTTCGCGCTTGAGTTGAATCAGACCTTTGTGGAAGTTCAACTCAAACACATCGCCTTTGGCCTGCGAGAGGCGCTTCAAAAGGTCGTTCAGTTGCTCGGCGTTGTTGGTGCGCAAAGCCGCTTCAACCTCGGCCATGCTGGGCGGCGAGTTGGCCAGCGCATGGCCCGCCCATGCCCACGTGATGCACAGGGCAATCCAACTGAAACTGCGAGGCGTTTTCATCATTCCTCTTCCGCCAAAATGGACTGGTATTTGGACATGTTTTCCAAGACGATGCTGCAACCTTTGACGACACAGTTCAGCGGTTCATCGGCAATGCGAATGGGCAGGCCAGTTTGGGCCATCAACAACTTGTCCATGTTCTTCAACAAGGCGCCGCCGCCGGTCATGACAATGCCTGATTGAGCCAAGTCAGCGGCCAATTCTGCTGGGGTTTGCTCGAGTGCCAACTTGAGCATCTCAGAAACTTGCGCCAAGGGCTCTAAGAGGGCTTGGTAAATCTCGGTGGACGACAAGGTCACACTGCGCGGCACGCCCTCAGGGAATTTTTGTCCACTGACTTCGATGGAGAAAGGCGTCTCATTGGGCAGCGCGTTACCCGCTTCAATTTTGAGTCGCTCGGCGCTGCGCTCGCCAACCAAGAGGCCGTGCTCGCGGCGGATGTGGTTGATGATGCTTTCTTCAAAATCGTCACCGCCCAAGCGAAGGCCGGCTTTGTAGACCACGCCACCCAAAGAAATGACGGCCAACTCGGTCGTGCCCCCGCCCATGTTGAGCACCATCGAGCCCTTGGCGTCTGCAATCGGCAGCCCCGCGCCCAACGCGGCAGCAATGGGCTCTTCAATCAGGTAAACCTCGGTGGAGCCGGAAGACAAAGCAGCTTCGCGGATGGCACGGCGCTCAACTTGGGTGGAGTCGCCCGGCACACTGATGATGATGCGCGGTTGCGGCTTGAACATTCCCTTGGGCAACGCTGTGTCGATCAGTGACTTGACCATTTGAGCGGTCATGGTGAAGTCGCCAATCACGCCTTTTTTGATGGGGCGAGCGACCACAATGTTTTGCGGCTCTCTGCCGAGCATGGACTTGGCCTCGTGACCCACGGCAATCACCGTCTGGCCTTCTTTGCTAGAAGAACGCACTGCCAGCACGGAAGGCTCGTTGACCACGATCCCTTGCCCTTTGATCCAAATCAGCGTGTTCGAGGTGCCGAGATCAATGGCGAGATCTTTTTTTAAAAACTTTGTGATTAACAAATGAAGCCTGGAACGTATGAAATCGGGGATGGCCACAATCGGCAACCTATGATTTTCTCATTTTTTGCGATTGCTAATGCTTTTGGCGAGGCTGGGTTACTAATTCGAGTTCAGGTAAGCTTTGACAAGTAATTATTAGGAGTGGCCATGAGTGAGTCTTCTGCCTTTGGTTTTGGCCAATTTGTCCCAGGCTTTGACTTCTTGCAAAACTTGTCCAAGACAGCGGCACAGGCATCACCCGTGACGGGCGCGGTCCCCGGCATGGCCAGTTGGGTGGCCCCCACGCTGAGTGTTGAAGAATTAGACAAGAGAATACAGGAGCTGAAGGCGGTTCAGTTTTGGCTGGACCAAAATGCCACGGCCCTCAAAGCCTCCATTCAAGCTATGGAAGTGCAGAAGATGACCTTGTCCACGTTGCAAAGCATGAACGTGAACATGGCCGATTTGGCCAAGGCCTTCACGGCAAAATCACCTGCAACTGAGACCTCCCCTGAAGCGGCACCCGAAAAATCGCGCACATCGATCTTCAGTCCCAAACCAAGCCCCAAAACCACTCCCCAGCCAGAGCCCGCTTTTGAGCCAAATGCGGGCCCGGTGGATGCACAGCAAGATGAGTCTGTGGCCGACGAGCCCACCGAGTCGGACGCCGCGCCCAAGGCGGCGAGCGACAAGCCGGCGGTTGACCCGATGCTGTGGTGGGGCGCACTGACGCAACAGTTTCAGGGCATCGCCGCGGCGGCCTTGAAGGATGTGGCAGGCGAAGCCATGAAGGCCGGCATGACCGCCAAGAGTGCCGCACATCCGGGCGCCGCAGTCCGCAAGTCCAAGACAACGGGCAAAACCAACACCAAAGCCAGCTCCCGATCGTCGGGCGCTGCAGCGGGTCCATCCGCTGCCAAGAAAGCAGTCAAGTCAGCCAAACCTGCTGCCAAAACCGCAGCGCGCTCGACCCGCCCGGCCGCCCAAAAACGCACCTCCAAATGAAGCTTTTTCCCTACGGCCATGCCACGCATCCCCAGTGGCGCATGGCTGCAGGTTTGGTGCTGGCGCAAGTGCGTGCACAAATGGGCTTGGCCGATTACGCCATTGAGCCCAGACTGGCGCTGCTGTACATCACCGACCATTACGCGCCGCAGGCGCAGGCCATTCTGGACCATTTGCGCCAAGAGTTGCCCGCAGTCTCCGATTGGGCTGGCACCGTGGGCATTGGTGTCGCCGTCAACAATGCCGAATACTTTGACGAGCCGGCCATGGCGCTCATGTTGTGCGATGTGCCAACCGAGCACTACCGCGTTTTTTCAGGGCTATCGCCCTTTCCGGCTGAAGGTTTCGCCGATGTGGCCTTGGTGCATGCCGACCCGTCAACCCCTGAGCTGACTGAACTGATTCAAGAGATGGCGGGCCGAACCGCACAAGGCTATTTGTTTGGCGGCTTGACGGCAAGTCGCACACAAAACCCGCAGTTCGCGGTCACGGCCGGCCAAAGCTTGGCCGACGGGGGCGTCTTGGAGGGGGGCTTGAGCGGCGTGGCTTTTTCGCCCGAAGTGGGTTTGTTGTCGCGCGTGACGCAAGGTTGCCAGCCCGTGGCCAAAGAGCGCGAAATCACCGAAGCAGACCGGCATGTGGTGCTCAAGCTCGATGGCGAGCCGGCTTTGGATGTGCTGCTGGACGACTTGCATATTTCTTTGGACGATCCCAAGGCGGCCATTCCGGTGGTTCGTGCCACCTTGGTGGGCTTGAGCACTGTGGGCCAAAGCGGCGTGGGGCGCACGGGCCATTTGGGCAGCGATGTGCGTGTGCGTCACATCGTGGGCCTCGACCCCATGCGGCAAGGCGTGGCGGTGGCAGAAAATTTAGAGCCTGGCATGCGCTTGGCGTTTTGCCGACGCGACAAGCAGGCCGCACGCGCTGACTTGATTCGCGTGTGTGCTGAGATTCGTGAAGAGTTAGAGCCTGAGATGCTGTCCATCGAGGCCATCAACGCTTGGAGCGACGACCCGGTGGCCAACTTACCGCCGCAAGGCAAGCGCATCGCGGGTGCGGTGTACGTCAGCTGTACCGGGCGTGGTGGGCCTCACTTTGGCGGTCCCAGCGCCGAGATGCAAATCATTCGACATGCGCTGGGGGATGTGCCCTTGGTGGGCTTTTTTGCCGCAGGTGAAGTGGCTCACAACCAGTTGTATGGTTACACCGGCGTGTTGACGGTGTTTACCACCGATTGATCAAACGCCGCGTGCGCGTTGGCTTTTGAACTGCACTCTGAACTCGGCAAACTGACCGGCTTCGAGTGACGCGCGCACTTCGCGCATCAGGTTCAGGTAATAGTGCAGGTTGTGAATGGTGGTCAGCATCGGGCCCAACATTTCGCCGCAGCGGTCCAAGTGGTGCAAATAGGCGCGGCTAAATCCGTCGCGCCCACCTTGCTCCCAAGACACGCCCGAGGCACCGGCGCAAGCATGGCAAGTGCAGGTGACGTCCAGTGGTTGTGGGTCGGTTTTGTGGCGAGCATTGCGTAGCTTCAGATCGCCAAATCGGGTAAACACGGTGCCATTGCGCGCATTGCGGGTGGGCATCACGCAGTCAAACATGTCCACGCCATCGGCCACGCCCTGCACCAAGTCTTCTGGGGTGCCCACGCCCATCAGGTAACGGGGTTTGTGGGCCGGCAGACGGTGCGGCGTGTGCGCCATGATCTGCAGCATTTGTTCTTTGGGTTCGCCCACACTGACGCCGCCAATAGCGTAGCCAGGAAAGTCCATCTCAACCAAAGCTTCTAGAGATTCTTGCCGCAGGTTTTCGAACATGCCACCTTGCACAATGCCAAACAAGGCATTGGGATTTTCGAGTCGGGCAAATTCGTCTTTGCTGCGCACGGCCCAGCGGCGGCTCATCTCCATCGACTTGCGTGCTTCGGCTTCGGTGGTCAGGTGCCCTTTGGTTTCATAAGGCGTGCACTCGTCCAACTGCATCACGATGTCGGAGTTCAGGCTGGTTTGAATTTGCATGCTGACTTCGGGGGACATGAACAGCTTGTCGCCGTTCACTGGCGAGGCAAACGTGACGCCTTCTTCGGTGATTTTGCGCATGTCCCCCAAAGACCACACCTGAAAACCGCCCGAATCGGTCAGGATGGGTTTGTGCCATTTTTCAAATTGGTGCAGCCCCCCAAAGCTCTCCATGATCTCGCGGCCGGGACGCATCCACAGGTGAAAGGTGTTGCCCAAAATGATTTGCGCGCCCATTTCTTCCAGGCTGCGCGGCATCACGCCCTTGACCGTGCCGTAGGTGCCCACCGGCATGAAGATGGGGGTTTGCACCACGCCATGGTTCAGCGTCAGTTGGCCTCGGCGCGCGTGGCTTGAGGGGTCGGTTTTGAGCAGTTCGAATTGAAGCATGGGCAAGATTGTAGGAGGGCCAAGAGCGCCAAGTGCGCCAGAAGACGGGCGGTGTGGGGCTGTTCGACAGCGTGTGTCGGGCTGAATTTAAGGCCGCGGCGAGCGCGTCAACAGCATCGCATCGCCGTAGCTGAAAAAACGGTAGGCGTTGTCAATGGCATGCCGATACAAGCCCATGATGTGCTCGTAGCCCGCAAAGGCGCTGACCAACATCATCAAAGTGCTTTTGGGCAAGTGAAAGTTGGTGATCAGGCGGTCCACCACTTGGAACTCAAACCCCGGCGTGATGAAAATTTCTGTGTCGCCACTGGCCTCACCCGAGCGCGCCCAAGACTCCAGGGTGCGGACTGTGGTCGTGCCCACGGCCACCACCTTGCCGCCGCGCGCGCGGCATGCCGCAATGGCTTGTTGTGTGGCTTCGGGCACTTCGTACCATTCGCGGTGCATGGTGTGCTCGGCAATGTTTTCAGTCTTGACCGGTTGAAAGGTGCCGGCCCCGACATGCAGTGTCACGCTGGCGCGTTCTACGCCTTGCGCCGTTAATGCGGCCAGCAGGGCTTCGTCGAAATGCAGCGCAGCAGTGGGCGCTGCGACGGCACCCGGGGCGCGGGCAAACACCGTTTGGTAGCGCTTGGCATCTTCTTCGGTGTCGGCATGTTCACCGGCACCGGGTGGGCGTTCGATGTAGGGCGGCAGGGGCACCACGCCGTGTTTTTCCATCAGAGCGTGCGGCTCGTCACTCAATTGCAAGTGAAAAAGTTGGCCGTTCTCGTCGGGCCAGCGGCCCAACAGCACGGCATCAAATCCGCCGTTGCGGGCGCCGCCGGCCATGAACATCTGGCCGCCGATCAAGGGTTTTTTGCTCACTTTCATGTGCGCCACCACCTGATGGCCTGGCAGCACGCGCTCAATGAGCAACTCGAGTTTGCCGCCCGAGGCCTTTTCGCCAAAAATGCGCGCCTTGATGACCTTGGTGTCGTTGAACACCAACAAATCACCGGCCTTCAGCAGTTGGGGAAGCTCACGAAAAATTCGATCGACTGCGCCAGAGTGCGATCCATCGAGCAAGCGCGAGCTGCTGCGCTCAGCGGCGGGGTGTTGTGCAATCAGTTCGGGGGGGAGCTCAAAGTCGAAATCGCTGAGCGTGAAAGAGCGGTGCGCAGAAAGCATAGAGGTGCAGGGCTTGACAGGCCCGAACAATTTGGAAAAGTGAGATTTTGCCTGAAGGATAAGTGCTGGGACGTGTGCCAAGCCGCGGCTCTGACGGCACAATTGATGCATGCCCGCCTCGAAAACCGCTCCTTCAGCCAAAACGCTCAGCGCACCGCAAAAAGCGCTGATCAAACTGGGCTTGGTGCGCGACATTGATTTGGCACTGCATTTGCCTCTGCGCTACGAAGACGAAACCCGCCTTGTTCAACTGCGCGATGCCCGAGAAGGTGATGTGGTCCAAATCGAAGCGACGGTCACTGCTTGCGAGATCACGATGCGGCCTCGCCGCCAGTTGTTGGTGACGGTCGACGATGGCACCGACACCTGCGTGATGCGGTTTTTCAGTTTTTATCCTTCGCAACAAAAAGCATTGGCGGTGGGTAACCGCATTCGTGCGCGGGGTGAAGTGAAAGGCGGATTCATGGGGCTGACCATGATGCACCCGAGCTTCAAGGCCGCAGGCGGGGTGTTGGCAGAAGCCCTGACCCCTGTTTATTCCACCGTGGCAGGTCTGGCCCAGCCGTATTTGCGGCGGGCGGTCATCACCGGTTTGAACCATGCTGACTTGAAGGAGACCTTGCCAGT
>JBEGTA010000024.1:0-3426 GCA_041179665.1 Pseudomonadota bacterium | reverse complement strand
CTCGCCCAACGACATTCCTGAAATCTTGGCGCAACTGCAAGCCATGCAAGGCAGCCCCACCACGCCGATCGTGCGCCCGCCGTGGAACGACATGGTGACCTTCAAACGCTTGCTCGATATTGGCGTGCAAACCCTGCTGGTGCCCTACATCCAAACCGAAGAAGAAGCGCGGCAAGCCGTCTCGTACACCCGCTACCCTCCACACGGGGTGCGTGGTTATGCCGGTGCGCCTCGGGCCAGCCATTACGGCCGCGTCAAAGGCTATGCCCACAACAGCAGCGATGAAATTTGCGTGTTGCTGCAAGTCGAAACCGTGCAAGGCCTGCAAAACATCGAAGCCATCGCCGGTGTCGAAGGCGTGGATGGGGTCTTCATCGGCCCCGGCGATTTGTCGGCCGCGCTGGGCCACTTGGGCAACCCCAAGCACCCCGAAGTGTTGAAAGTCATTGACGAAGCCATTGCCCGTATCCGCGCTTGCGGCAAAGCGGCGGGCATCTTGACGGGCGACGAAACCCTGGCCAAACACTATGTCGAGCAAGGCTGCCTGTTTGTTGCGGTGGGCGCCGATCAAAACGTTTTGCGCGACAGCGCGACGGCACTGGCCGGTCGATTCAAATCTTAAAGACGGAACCCCCTATGTTGAACCCACTTCCTTCTGGTATTCGATTTCCCCGCTTGTTGCTCACCGGTGCCGGTGGCAACTTGGGCCAAGAGTTGCGTCCGCGCCTCAAAGCTTATTGCGACGTGTTGCGCGTCAGCCACCGCCGCGACTTGGGCCCGGCAGCGGCAGGCGAAGAGGTGCAAATCGCCTCGCTCGAAGATGCCGACCAAATGATGGCGCTGCTCGACGGCGTGAGCGCCGTGGTGCACATGGGCGGTGTCTCTACCGAGCAGCCTTGGGCGCCCATATTGGCGGGCAACATTGTGGGCATGGTCAACCTCTACGAAGCCGCTCGCCTCAAAGGCGTCAAGCGCATTGTGTTTGCCAGCTCCAACCACGTCACGGGCTTTTACCGCCAAGACGAAGTGGTCAACACGCGCATGCCGCCCAAGCCCGACGGGTTTTATGGCTTGTCCAAAGCCTTTGGCGAAGACGTGGCCCAGCTGTATTGGGACCGTTGGGGCATTGAGACCGTGAGCCTGCGGATTGGCTCGTCTTTTACTGAGCCGCGTGACCGCCGCATGTTGGCCACCTACTTGAGCTACGACGACCTCGAGCGCTTGGTGGTGGCCGCTCTCACCGCGCCTATCGTCGGGCACAGCATCATTTACGGCATGTCGGACAACCAAACCACTTGGTGGGACAACACGCATGCCAAACACATTGGCTACCGGCCGCAAGACTCTTCCGACGTTTTCCGTCATGCGGTCGAGGCCCGCCAGCAAACCATCGACCAACAAGACCCGGCCGCCATTTACCAAGGCGGCGCGTTTGTGAAGGCCAAGCCCCACGGCTGAGCCGCGCCCCGGGGGGCTGAAGCCTGAATCAGCCCCCACAATAAATTTCAAACGCTTTGGCGCAAGTTTCAAAGCGCCGATGAATAGCTGCGGCTACGATGGCCCTTTTGCAACCATTGCCCCCCTTTCAGGAGCCTCCATGTCCGTGATCACCAACATCGAAGACTTGCGCGTTTTGGCCGAAAAACGCGTTCCGCGCATGTTCTACGATTACGCCGACAGCGGCTCTTGGACAGAAGGCACCTACCGCGCCAACGAAAGCGACTTCCACAAGATCAAGCTGCGCCAGCGCGTCGCGGTGAACATGGAAAACCGCACCCTCGCCACAAAAATGGTGGGTATCGACACCAAAATGCCCGTCTGCATTGCCCCCGTGGGCCTGACCGGCATGCAACACGCCGATGGCGAAATGCACGCCGCCATGGCCGCCAAAAAGTTTGGCATTCCGTTCACCTTGTCGACCATGAGCATTTGCTCCATCGAAGACGTGGCGGCCCACACGCAAGCGCCGTTTTGGTTTCAGCTTTACATGATGCGTGACCGTGACGCCATGATCCGCATGATCGACCGCTGCAAGGCGGCCAACGTGAGCGCCTTGGTGCTCACACTCGATTTGCAAGTGATTGGCCAACGCCACAAAGACCTGAAAAACGGCCTGACCGCGCCACCCCGCCCCACCCTGGCCAACATCATCAACCTGATGACCAAGCCGCGCTGGTGCTTGGGCATGGCGGGCACCAAACGCCACACCTTTGGCAACCTGGTGGGCCACGTCAAAGCGGTCTCCAACATGAAGTCGCTGGCCTCGTGGACCAACGAACAATTTGACCCAACCCTCAATTGGGAAGACGTCGCGTGGGTCAAAAAACAATGGGGCGGCAAACTCATCTTGAAGGGCATCATGGACGTGGAAGACGCCCAACTGGCCGTGGCCAGCGGAGCCGATGCCATCGTGGTCAGCAACCACGGCGGCCGCCAACTCGATGGCGCACCCAGCAGCATCGAAGCGCTTCCGGCCATTGTGGCCGCGGTGGGCAGCCAGATTGAGGTTTGGATGGACGGCGGCATTCGCTCGGGCCAAGACGTGCTGAAGGCCTGGGCGCTGGGCGCCAAAGGCGTGATGATTGGCCGCGCCATGGTGTACGGCTTGGGCGCCATGGGCGAAGCCGGCGTGACCAAAGCGCTGCAAATTTTGCACAAAGAACTCGATGTGACGATGGCCTTTTGCGGTCGCACCGACATTCAAACGGTGGACCAATCCATCTTGCTGCCGGGCACCTTCCCGACCGCCTAAACCTTGGCTTTTGTCGTATGAGCGAGGCCGCTGGGTGAATAAGCGGCCCTTGCCTCGCGCTATGCTTCTGGGGTGACCGAAAACGCTTCTTCAACCCCACTTGTGCGCCGCATTGCACACCTCGACATGGACGCTTTTTATGCGTCGTGCGAGTTGCTGCGCTACCCGCAACTCAAGGGCTTGCCGGTGGTCATTGGGGGTGGTCGGCGCAAAGAAGACGATCTGCTGGGCAAACTGCAACACGCCTACCCCGACGGCGACTGGACTGAAGAAAGTTTTGCCGAAAAACTGGACCGCATTCCGGTCGACTTTTTTCCGCGCATCGAGGGCTACACCGGGCGCGGCGTCATCACCACCGCCACCTATGCGGCGCGGCAATTTGGCATCGGCTCGGCCATGGGCCTCATGAAAGCCGCCAAGCTTTGCCCGCAAGCCATCTTGTTGCCCGTGGACTTTGACCGCTATCGGCATTTCTCACGCACCTTCAAATCCATCATCACGGACATCGCGCCCGTCATGCAAGACCGCGGCGTCGACGAGGTGTACATCGACTTCACCCAAGTGCCGGGCGGTCAGCGCGAGGGCGGTCGGGTGTTGGCAAGGCTGATTCAAAAAAGCATTTTTGATGCGACCGGCCTGACCTGCTCCATTGGCGTAGCGCCCAACAAACTGAT
>JBEGTA010000023.1:0-12718 GCA_041179665.1 Pseudomonadota bacterium | reverse complement strand
AAAGCTGCCGCGGCCGTGGAAGAAGGTGACCTTGTTCTTTTTGAACAAATACAAGATGCCATCGTTGTTTTGTTTCACAACGTTGTCCTTGCGCGCAATCATTTGGGCCACGTCCATCTTCACGTCGGTGGCGGTGATGCCATGTTCTGCGAAGTGGTGGTTGGCATGGTCAAAGTGTTCGCTCGATTGCAACAAGGCTTTGGAGGGAATGCAGCCCACGTTGGTGCAAGTGCCGCCGGGCGCTGGGCCTCCTGCAGCGTTTTTCCATTCGTCGATACAAGCGACTTGGAAACCGAGTTGCGCAGCGCGGATGGCTGCAATGTAGCCACCGGGGCCACCGCCGATGACGACGACGTCAAATTGTTTGCTCATGGTAGGGGTCTTCTGGATAAAAAACGCCCCCTTTTCAGGGGGCATTCAAAACAAGGGAATCAGATGTCGAACAGCAAGCGGGCGGGATCTTCCAGCGCTTCTTTCATGGCCACCAAGCCCAACACGGCTTCGCGGCCGTCAATGATGCGGTGGTCATAGGACATGGCGAAATAGTTCATGGGACGAACCACCACTTGGCCGTTTTCCACCATGGCGCGGTCTTTGGTGGCGTGAACACCCAGGATGGCCGACTGTGGGGGGTTGATGATCGGGGTCGACATCATGGAGCCAAAAGTGCCGCCGTTCGAGATCGAGAATGTGCCGCCAGTCATCTCTTCGATGCCCAACTTTCCGTCACGGGCCTTCACGCCAAATTCAGCGATTTTCTTCTCGATGTCGGCGAAGCTCATTTGGTCGGCGTTGCGCAAGATGGGCACCACCAAACCGCGTGGCGAGCCCACGGCGATACCGATGTCGAAATAGCCGTGATAGACGATGTCGTTGCCATCGACCGAGGCGTTCAAGACGGGGAATTTCTTGAGGGCATGCACAGCGGCTTTGACAAAGAAGCTCATAAAGCCCAGCTTGACGCCGTGTTCTTTTTCAAACTTCTCTTGCATGCGCTTGCGCATGTCCATGACCGGCGCCATGTTGATCTCGTTGAAGGTGGTCAAGATGGCGTTGGTCGACTGCGATTGCAGCAAACGCTCGGCCACACGGGCACGCAAACGGGTCATCGGCACGCGTTGCTCAGGACGATCGCCCAACGACACCACAGGGGCTGCCACTTGGGCCAAGGCCTTGGTGGGCACGCCAGTCGGAATCACCGCCGCAGTGGATTTGACGCCACCGGCCACTGCCGACAACACATCACCCTTGGTGACGCGGCCGTCTTTGCCAGAACCCGCCACAGAGCCGGCTGCCAGGTTGTTGTCGGCCATCAGCTTGGCTGCAGCGGGCATGGCCACGCCGGACATGCTGCCACCGGTAGCAGCAGCAGGCCCTGCAGCCGGGGCTGCTGCGGCAGCGGGGGCTGCGGCAGTTGCCGCGGCAGGTGCTGCGCTGGCACCGGCTTTGCCATCGGTGTCGATGCGGGCGATCAATTGCTCGGCCGCCACGGTGCCGCCATCGGCCACAACGATTTCAGAAATCACGCCAGATGCTGGGGCTGGCACTTCGAGCACGACTTTGTCGGTCTCAATTTCGATCAAGATTTCGTCCGCAGAAACGGCTTCACCGACTTTCTTTTTCCACTGCAGCATGGTTGCTTCGGCAACCGACTCGGACAGTTGAGGGACTTTGACTTCTACGATAGCCATTTTGAATTCTCTTTATGAAAGGTTAAACGCAAGGTTGTTCAGGAAGTTCACTTGGTCAGCACGAAGCCCTTGAGCTTCGCGAAGGCTGCCTCGATGAGTGCTTTTTGTTGGTCTTGGTGCAGGTGTGAGTAACCCACCGCTGGCGATGCGGACGCGGGGCGACCGGCATAACCGAGCTTTTGACCTTCCAGCATGTTCTCGTGAATGTTGTGCTGAATGAAGAACCAAGCACCCTGGTTTTGAGGCTCGTCCTGGCACCACACGATGTCGGTGGCGTTGGGGTACTTCTTGATTTCAGCCGCAAACGCCTTGTGCGGGAATGGGTACAGCTGTTCCACGCGAATGATCGCGGTGTCGTCAGCGCCCTTGGCTTCGCGTTGCTTGACCAAGTCGTAGTAAACCTTGCCAGAGCAAGCAATGACGCGTTTGACTTTGTCCGCCTTGAGCGATTTGCTCTCAGGGATGACGGTCTGGAAACTGCCTTTGGTGAACTCAGACACGGGCGATGTGGCGTCTTTGTTGCGCAGCAGCGATTTGGGCGTGAAGATGACCAAGGGCTTGCGCAAGTCGCGCACCATTTGGCGGCGCAACACATGGAAGATCTGGCTGGCCGTGGTGGGCTGCACGATCTGCATGTTGGTGTCGGCAGCCAGCTGCATGAAACGCTCCACGCGGGCCGAGCTGTGCTCTGGGCCTTGGCCTTCGTAGCCGTGGGGCAGCATCAAGGTGATGCCGTTGACACGGCCCCACTTGACTTCACCTGACGCAATGAACTGGTCGATCACCACCTGAGCGCCGTTGGCGAAATCGCCAAACTGTGCTTCCCAGATAACCAAGGTGTTGGGGTCGTTCGAGGCGTAGCCGTATTCAAAGGCCAGCACCGCTTCTTCCGACAGGATCGAGTCGATCACAACAAATGGCGCCTGCTTGTCAGAGACATTTTGCAAAGCCACATAGGTGCCGGTGTCCCACTTTTCGCGGTTTTGGTCATGGATCACGGCGTGGCGGTGCGTGAAGGTGCCTCGGCCGCAGTCTTCGCCGGACAATCGCACGGGGTAGCCACTGGCCACCAACGAAGCAAAGGCCATGTGCTCGCCCATGCCCCAATCCACGGGCAAGTCGCCTCGTCCCATGGCTGCGCGGTCGTCATACACCTTCTTGACCAACTGGTGCGGGGTGACCGATGGAGGAATCGTGCTGATTTTTTCAGCCAGACGTTTCCAATCGGCCAATGGGATCGAGGTGTCACCGGCATCGGTCCACTTCTTGCCCATGAAAGGCGCCCAATCCACCGTGAACTTGGTCTTGAAATTGGTCAACACCGGCTCGGTGGTGTTCTTGCCAGCGTCCAATGCCGCGCGGTAGGCCTTGACCATCTCGTCGCCCAGCGACTCGCCCAGGCCTTGCGCTGCCAACTTGTCAGCAAACAGTTTGCGCGTGCCAGGATGAGTGGCAATCTTTTTGTACATCAGCGGCTGTGTCAGCGCTGGCGTATCTTGCTCGTTGTGACCCAACTTGCGGAAGCAGACGACATCCAAGACCACATCTTTGCGGAAGGTCATGCGGTATTCAAGGGCCAATTGAGCGGCCAACACCACGGCTTCAGGATCGTCACCATTGACGTGTAACACCGGGGCTTCGACCATTTTGACGATGTCGGTGCAGAACACGCTGGAGCGCATGTCGCGGGGGTCAGACGTGGTGAAACCAATTTGGTTGTTGATGATGATGTGCACCGTGCCGCCCGTGGTGTAGCCACGGGTTTGGGCCAACGCCAGCGTTTCTTGGTTCACGCCTTGGCCACCAAAAGCCGAGTCGCCGTGCACCAGCACTGGCAACACTTGCTTGCCCAGAGGGTCGTGGCGGCGGTCCATGCGGGCGCGCACCGAGCCTTCCACCACCGGGTTCACAATTTCCAGATGTGACGGGTTAAACGCCAAAGACAAGTGAACCGGACCACCAGAGGTGTTCACATCAGAGCTGAAGCCTTGGTGGTATTTCACGTCACCTGCTGGCAGGTCTTCAGGCGCGGTGTGGTCGAACTCGGCGAACAAATCTGCGGGCAATTTGCCCATGGTGTTCACCAACACGTTCAGACGGCCACGGTGAGCCATGCCGATCACCACCTCTTGCACCCCTTGCGCACCGGCTTGTTGGATCAGCTCGTCCATGGCGGCAATAAAGCTCTCGCCACCTTCGAGCGAGAAACGCTTTTGGCCCACATATTTGGTGTGCAAATAGCGCTCCAGACCTTCTGCCGCAGTCAAGCGGTCGAGGATCTGCTTTTTCTTCTCAGAGCCAAAGCTCGGTTTGCTGCGAATGCTTTCGAGCTTTTGCTGCCACCAGCGCTTTTCAGCTTGCTCGGTGGTGTACATGTACTCAGCACCCAAAGTGCCGCAGTAGGTCTCGCGCAGTGCATTGAGCAACTCACGCAACGACATGTTGTTTTTGCCGAAGAAGGTGTTGCTGGTGTCGAACACGGTTTCTTGGTCGGCATCGGTGAAGCCGTAGAAAGCGGGGTCGAGGTCGGGAATGTTGGGGCGCTCGGTGCGCTTGAGCGGATCCAGGTCAGCCCAGCGCTGGCCCACGTTGCGGTAAGCGGCAATCAGCTGCTGAACGGCCGTGCGCTTGCGGCCCATTTCGACGTTTTCGCTGGCCATGACGACTTTGGTGCCGCCGGCTTTGGCGCGTTCAGCAAAAGCGTTGATGACAGGCAAGTGCGGCACATCTTTGGCGTTAGAGCCATCGACTGCTGGAACATGTTGGAGGGCGTCGAAATATTCGCGCCATGAGTCGGGAACGCTACCGGGGTTGGCCAGGTAGTTCTCATACATCTCTTCGACGTATGGGCCGTTACCTCCGAAAAGGTGGGTGTTGCCTGAATAGGCAGCGTAGACGGAATTTGTCTCGCTCATGTTTCGCTGACCTCCGTTTCCCTCTGGGAAACATTAGTTGGTTGAGAATTACCTTCCGCGACACGGCTGAACCGGTTGGCGGATGCGACTGTGGCAGGGGAAGGGCCTGAGTACAGCGCGCATTGTGCCACGGCTTTTCCAATGTCAAACTTACAGGTTCATGTGATTCTGATAAAAAAAGACCCCGCTAGAGCGAGGTCCTGGTTCATCATGCTTTGATCAGATCGACGATTTGTTGCAGTGCAGCAGGATCGTCCATCGTGGTCAGATCGCCGGGGTCACGCCCCTCGGCCACGGCTTGAATCGCCCGGCGCAGCAACTTGCCGCTGCGGGTTTTGGGCAAAGCCGTCACAAACAGCACCCTGGAGGGGCGAGCCACAGCGCCCAGTTGGCTGTCCACCACTTTCATAACTTCAGCTTCAAGGGCTTTGCGGGCCGCGTCGTTGGTCAAGCCCGAGGTGTCTTTGGCGATGGCAAAGGCCATGGCCACTTGGCCCTTGAGCTGGTCGGCCACGCCCACCACCGCCACTTCCGCCACGTTGGGGTGGCTGGAAATGCTTTCCTCAATCTCGCGGGTGCCCAAGCGGTGACCTGCCACGTTGATCACATCGTCGGTGCGGCCCAAGATGAAGAAATAACCATCCTCGTCACGCACAGCCCAGTCAAAGGTGCTGTAGACCAACTTGCCGGGCACAGTCTTCCAATAGGTTTTGACGAAACGTTCGTCGTCGCCCCAAATGGTTTGCAGGTTGCCCGGAGGCAACGGGCCCTCAATGGTCAACACGCCTTTTTGGTTGGCGCCCGTCAACTCTTCGCCGGTCTGGTCGTCAACCAACTTGACGTTGTAGCCATAAATCGCCTTGCCGGGTGAGCCGAACTTGCTAGGGGCTTTTTCAACGCCATTGCAAATGCTCAAGATGGGCCAGCCGGTTTCGGTCTGCCAGTAGTTGTCGATGATGGCCTTGCCGCTCAGGCCTTCAGAAATCCATTTGGCCGTGGGTTCGTCCAGGGGTTCACCCGCCAAAAAGAGTGCCTGCAGGCTAGACAGGTCGTACTTGGTTAAAAGCGCAGGGTCTTGCTTCTTGAGCACACGGATGGCCGTGGGCGCGCTGAACATGACTTGGACCTTGTATTTTTCGACCAAACTCCACCAAATGCCGCCGTCAGGACGGATGGGCAAACCTTCATAAAGAATGGTGGCCATGCCGCCAATCAGTGGGCCGTAGATGATGTAGCTGTGACCCACCACCCAGCCAATGTCGCTGGTGCAGAAGAAGGTGCCGCCCGGCTTGCCTTCAAAAATATTGGGAATGCTGGCAGCCAAGGCCACGGTGTAGCCGCCCGTGTCGCGTTGCACGCCTTTGGGTTTGCCGGTGGTGCCTGAGGTGTAAAGCGTGTAGCTGGGGTGGGTGGATTCAACCCACTCGCAAGGCACCACAGCGTTCATGTGTTTGGCGCGTTCGGTGGCGTAGTCAACATCGCGACCGGCCACCGGGGTGAAGGGCGCCATTTTGCGGGCAACCATGACCACATTGGACGGTTTGTGCGCGGACAACTGAATGGCTTCGTCCAGCAAGGGCTTGTAAGGAACCCCTTTGCCGCCGCGCGAACCGGCATCGGCACTGACGATGACTTTGGGCGATGCGTCTTCGATGCGAGTGGCCAGTGAGTGCGATGCAAAACCGCCAAACACCACCGAATGGATGGCGCCCAGCCGTGCGCAAGCCAGCATGGCAAAGGCGGCCTCGGCAATCATGGGCATGTAAATCAGCACGCGGTCGCCTTTGACGACGCCCAAGCCTTGCAATATGGCGGCCATGCGTTGCACTTCGGCGTGCAAGTCACGGAAGGTGTAGATTTTTTCTTGGTCGGTTTCTGTCGAAACAAAAATCAGCGCGGGCTGGTCAGCACGGGTGGCCAAATGGCGGTCCACGGCGTTGTGGCACAGGTTGGTTTGGCCGCCAATAAACCACTTGGCAAATGGCGGGTTCGAATAGTCGCAAATTTGCTTTGGCTCAACTTTCCAGTCGACCAATTTGGCTTGTTCGGCCCAAAAAGCGTCGCGGTCATTGATCGATCGTGCGTGAAAATCCGCAAAGCTGCCCATGAAAGTCTCCTGAATGCCTGCAAATGAAAGCGTCAAAGACGCAGCAACGGGTTGTTCTGCGCCCTTCTGAATTCATAATTATGGGCAACGGACTTGCAATAAGCTGACTTTCGAAGCCGAATTCACCCCAAACAGCAAAGGCCTCCATCAGAGGCCTTGATGAGAGGAAGCGTGCTTACTTAAAGAGCGATTGAAGCAACTTGAAATCAGGGTGTTCTGCGCTGCGAACCCACTCAAAAGCCACCATTTCGGCCGTCACCAATTCGGCCCCAGCGCCGGCCAAGCGGTCATAGGCGGCATCGCGGTTGCGCTCGGTCCGCGAACTGCAAGCATCGGTCACGACCCAAACCTCGAATTCGTCTTCCAACAAGTCCAAAGCGGTTTGCAACAAGCACACATGCGCTTCACAGCCAGCCAAGACAATGGTTTTGCGAGCTTGGTCTTGTGCTTGCGGCTTTTGTAAATGTCGAGGCAGACTGCGGGCATTGCCCCGCGGCGCTTGCACAGGCTCGGGTTGCAACCACTCGCCCAGACCTTCTTCCACCGCGCTGAACTGCATTTTGGCCAACACCTTTTGGCAATGGCTGCGAATGTCAGGAGGCATCTCTCCTAAGCGCGAGGGGTTTTGCTCGGTGCCCCAGGTTGGCACCTGCAATGCCTGCGCCAAAGTGGCCAAACGGGCGGCATTGGCCCACACCGCATCGGCTTCGAGCATCACCGGTTTCAGGCGAGCCTGAAAATCGATCAACACCAACTGACTGTCTTGAGCTTCCAACAACATAAGGGGTTCCTGTTTATTCGCCCAGATTGTCGCAGGCGACACGCAAGGCATCCGTTATGCTCGCACAAACTTTTTGACCCCTGCCATGAAAACTCAAATTGATCACCTCGTGGTGATGGCCGCGTCGCTCGAAGCTGGCGTTCAATGGTGCGAAGAAACCCTCGGCATCACCCCAGGCCCCGGAGGCGAACACGAGAAATACGGCACGCACAACCGCTTGTTCAAAATAGCCACGCCCACGTTTCCGCTGGCCTATTTTGAGATCATTGCGATCAACCCGAATGCCGTGATTCCCAAACGCGCACAAGTCACCCGCTGGTTTGACATGGACGACTTGGCCTTGCAAAAAGTGGTGGCTGCACAACCCCGCTTGGTCCACTTTGTGAGCAGCACGGACGACATCAAGTCTGCTCGACACCAGCTGCGTACCCAAGGTATTGAGCGCGGACAAATTGTTCATGCCAGCCGCAAGTCCGGCAAAGGCACCCTGAATTGGCAAATCACCGTGCGCGAAGACGGCGACAGGTTGTTCAACGGCACCCTGCCCACCTTGATTCAGTGGGGCAAACCCGACGCCACCGATCCGCTGCGATTGCACCCGCGCAACAGCTTGCCGCGCTCGGGCGTTACGCTGCAAAGCCTGACCGTACACCACCCCAGCGCCACCAAACTGCAAACGGCCTATGAGTCAATCGGACTCGAGGGCGTCAGCGTGCAAACCGGCCAAGCCAATTTGGTGGCCACCTTGCAAACGCCCAAAGGCTTGGTGACATTGGAAAGCCTCGGGGTCTAAAGACCCGCTTCAACTTGCGTGGGCACACGACTTTGTGTGCTTGCAATGATCAGTGGCTGACCGAAGACCGATCATCGTTGGGCAAAGTGGACAACAGCGCCATGCCCACCGCCATGACCCCGGCCGTCAACCACAGTGCGCCTTTGAATGTGCCGGTGGCTTGGGCCATGGCCCCCGCCACCACAGGCGCAACCACTTGGGCAGCCCCATAACTCAGGGTCAAACGGGCCATCGCCTTGCCGGGATTTTCTGGCGCGCGACGGCCAACCAAGGCCAAAGTCATGCTGACGATGCCGATGAAGGTGGCGCCATAACCCACCGCGCCACCCAAGGCGGCGGCCAATGAACCCGACACCGCCGGCAAAATGACCGACAGGGTTTGCAAGCCAAACGCCAACAGCAAAGCGCGCGTGTCACCCCAGCGGCGAGCCACTTTGTCCCATAAAAACACCGCTGGCATGGCAGCCAAACCCACCAACGCCCAAACCAGAGCGCCCTGCCCGGCCAAGGCAGGCTCGCGTTCCACAATCGCCACCGTGAAGGTGGCGCTGATGACAAAGCCCCAGCCCGCTGCAAAGTAACTGCCGGCCATGGTCAGCATCCAACGGCGTGAGACTTGGTTGCTGTTTTGCACCGTGCTGACCGCAGCTGGAGCCGGTGGCACGGGAGGCCGCCACAGCCAAGCAGGCACAAAAAACACCAAGCCAATTGCAGCCATCGCCAACCACTGCGTAGACCAGAGCGACCAAACTTGCGACACGCTCCACACCCCGACGGCCGAAACCACAATGCCCAAACCCAAGCCAATGAAGTGCACCCCCAGCTCGGGTCGGCGGCCTTGGCGCATCAACCAACCCAAGACCAAGCCCGCCCCCAACAGCATGCCCGTGGCACCGCACAAGCCGCCGAGGTATCGCCACAGTGCCCATGCGGGCATCCACGTGGACAAGGCCATGCCAGCGACCGTTAACAACGACAGCCAAAGTCCCATGCTGTAAAGACGGTGACGCCAACGTACATCGTCAATCCATGCCGCCGCCAAGGCCCCCGAGATGTAACCCGCGTAATTGATGGCGGCCAAACCTCCGGCGCTGGCATCGTTCAGGCCGGTTTGCAGTTGCAGTGCAGGCAGTAGAGGGGTGTATGCGAACCGAGCCAGCCCAATGGTCAAGACCAAGCCACAAATTCCGCCCACAATGACTTTCCAAGGCTTGAGATGGGGGGTGACGGCGCTCATGGGGTGTGCATTAAACAGTGAGTCAACATGATGCCTCAAGCATGAAAAAACCCAAGCCATCTCAGCACCTTTGCGACACCCTGATGCGCGCCGCAAGTGCCCATTCAAACTGAACTTAAATGTGGCCCCAGACCATCAGCGCGTCGCGCCCTTCGGTCACCAAGTCCACCTTGGCGCCGACTGGCAACAACACCTTGGTGGGCACATGCCCAAAAGGCAAACCCGTGAGCACGGGCGTTTTAATTTGGCTGCGCAAGCCATCCACTACCGTGGCGAGTTTGAAACCCTTATCGTGTGCGGGCACCAATTTGAATTGGGTGAACTGTCCCAAGATCACGGCCTTTTGACGCGCCAAAACCCCTGCGTGCAACAACTGGGTCAGCATGCGCTCTACCCGATAGGGGTGCTCTCCCACATCTTCAAGGAACAGCACCCCACCTTGCACTTGGGGGAAGTAAGGGGTGCCCAGCAGCGAGGTCAAGACCGTTAAATTGCCACCCCAAAGCGTGGCGTTGTTCACCCGCACGCTCCGCTCACCCTCGGCTTTGGGCAATTGCCAGCCCGTGCCTTCGCCCTGCTCCATCCACAAATCATCAAAGCAGGCCTGCATGATGTCGTCTGGCTCGGGCTCCGTACCAAAATCTTCGCCCAAGGCTGGGCCTTGCCAAGTGATGTGCCCGGTTTGCGCCATGACCGCCAAGTTGAACGCCGTAAAGTCACTCAAACCCACAAACTGGGTGCCTTTGTCGATGGCTTTGCCAATGGCTTTGTAGGGCAAATTGGGCAAGATGCGCGTGAGGCCATAACCGCCCCGCGAAATCATGGCGATATCGGCACCGCTGGCCGCCGCACGGCCAATGGCTGCAATGCGGGTGGCATCGTCACCCGCAAAACGCATGTGGCTCGACAAAGCCGCCTCATCCACTTCAAGCGTGTGACCTTGGGCTTGCAAACGTTTCAGACCGCGCCGAAAGGCCGCTTTGTTGCGCACCGCGCTGGAGGGCGAAAAAATGTAAATGTGGGCCATTGAAAACGATCTTATTTAGAACTTGAAGTGTCGCACAGCAGCTTCTGCGATCGCTTGGCCATGCTCTTGCACAAAGTGCCCCGCATGCGGCAACAACAGCGGCTCAGGACAACCCTTGATTTGGCTTTGCAAACCCCGCATCACGGCTTCGCCCAACACCGGGTCTTGCTGCCCAATGGCCATCAGGCTTTGGCCTTGCCAATCGTTGCGCCAAAAATCACGCGCTTGCCTCGAAATGGCGGCACCTTCAGAGTGTTCAAATTCAGGGACCATGGGCGGGAATGCGCGCAGGGCGGCACGGTAACCTTTGTCTGGAAACGGCGCGTTGTAAGCCGCAGCCTCCGCCACACTCAGGTGTTTGTTGCCACGCAAAAAGAGCTTGCCCACATCAAACTGGGGCTGCTGTTTACACCAATCTCGCCACGCCAAAAAACCGTCGCTCAATGGCATCTCGCCAGTGGCCAAGGTGGTGTTCATGACCAGCAAACCGGCAAACCTCTGGGGGGCTGCCATGGGCAAGGTCAAGCCCAAAATGCCGCCCCAGTCTTGCACCACCAGCACCACACGCTGCAAATCCAGCCGCTCGATCCACTCAAGCAAATACTGACGGTGTGTGTGGAAGGTATGGAAACTGTCTCTTTTGGGCTTGTCGCTTTTGCCAAAACCAAGCAAGTCAGGCGCCACCACACGTTGTCCTGCGGCCAGCCACACCGGTATCATTTTTCGATACAGGTAGCTCCAAGCCGGATTGCCGTGCAAACACAGCCAAGTGATGGGCCTCTGGTCGGTCGAACCCACGGGGCCTTCATCCAAATAGTGCATGCGCAGGCCGGCAATGCTGGGCAAGTCACTCACATAATGCGGCGCCCACGGATAGTCGGGCAAATGCTCAAAGCAAGTTGAGGGGGTGCGCAACGCGTCCTCGCGCAACGGGTTGGTGTTGGAACGCAAAGGCTTGAAAAAATCACGCAACAGCTGCCCGCACTCTGCGGCCAAAACGCTGCCGGTCACTTGCGTTTGGTGGTTGAGTTGGGCATGACCCAACACATCCACCACCGAACCCGCAGCCCCTGTGCGCGGATCTGCAGCGCCATACACCACCCGGTCGAGCCGGGCGTGCAACATCGCACCGCTGCACATGCTGCAAGGCTCCAGAGTGACATACAGCGTGCAGCCCTCCAGGCGGTAGTTGCCCAAGACACGCGCCGCCTCGCGCAGCGCCACCACCTCGGCGTGAGCCGTGGGGTCGTGTCTGGCAATGGGCGCATTGCGCCCTGCGGCTATCACTTGACCGTTTTTGACCACCACGGCGCCCACTGGCACCTCGCCTGCGGCCGCCGCCAATTGGGCTTGCACCAAGGCCAATTGCATGCCTTGTTCATCTGACAAATGGACCGCAGCGCCTTGGGCGTGGGGCGATGCCGGGGTAACGGATTTTGACTCTGAAGAGCTCATGGCACCAAACCCAGATCTTTCATCCAGCGGGCCAAAGCCTGGTGATCGGACGGCCCTTGGGCGTAAACCGCGTGCATGGCAGCGTGGGAGTCATGGCGGTGTTGGTTGAGCTTCACGGCGCAATGCAATTCTGTGATCTGCATCTCAAAAGCCACAATGCCATTCAGCATGGCCTCGGTATAGGAAGCGGGCAATTCACGCCATTGCTGGGCATAAGCAGGCTCGTGCTCAGCAATCAGGCACTTGAGCAAACGGTCGCGGTCGGCATGAGGATCGAGAATGCGCGTGACCACCTTGGCCTGAACAGCCAAATAAGACCATGTGGGCACCCGCTGTTTGTCGGCATACACCCGGGGCGACATGTAGGCCTGCGGCCCCATAAAACTGACCAATGCAGGGCCTTGCGATGCCAAAATTTGCCCCTGCGGATTGGCACGCGCGCAGTGCCCCAAAAGCACGCCATGTTGGCCTAGTGGGGCGTCCCCCCACAGTGAATCCGCTTGCCAGAGCAAGGGAATATGGCTGAGCACCGGAAACCCGTCTTGCCCCACCGAGACAATGGCTGCCAAGGGGTGCTCGCGCATGATGCGCTGGGCAACAGCGGGGTCGGTGTTGTTGAATTGTTTGGGCAGGTACATAGAGCTTTGAATGTACCAAAACAGCGTCAATAGCTCATCTCAAGACTAAGCCAATAGCAGACTGTGCTCTCAAG
>JBEGTA010000022.1:0-8995 GCA_041179665.1 Pseudomonadota bacterium | reverse complement strand
AGGGGTTGGCCACTTGCAAATTGTGAACGGCGGTGCGTGCAGTCATGAAAGCCTCAATGGAAAGTTAAAAACAGGAATTTTTTTGAATGCATGTGGCCATCCAGGGGCACTGCATTGTTGGGTCTGGATAGACTTTATTCTAAGTATGGATGCAGATAAACAGGGTCAATAGCCATTAACCCATGACTTTTTTGCACAAATCGACTGTTGTCTAATCTCGTCATGACCCGCCCTCACACCCTTGACGTTTTGATCAGCGAAGTGGGCCCGCGTGACGGCCTGCAATCGGTCAAGGCCACCATGCCCACCGCCGACAAACTGCGCTGGATTGACGCGCTGGCCGCTGCGGGCCTGCGCGAAATTGAGGTCGCCTCTTTTGTGCCGGCTCGCTTGTTGCCGCAAATGGCCGATGCCGCCCAAGTGGTGCAGCACGCACGCCGTCATGCCGATGTGCGGGTCATGGCCTTGGTGCCCAACTTGCGTGGGGCGCAAGCAGCCTTGGCCGCCGGTGCGCAAAAACTCACCTTGCCGGTGTCGGCCAGCCCCGCCCACTCGATGGCCAATGTGCGCAAATCGCCCGAAGACATGGTGCAAGAAGTCGCTGCTGTGCTGCGCTTGCGCGACGAACTGGCACCCGGTGTGCGGGTCGAGGTGGGTCTGTCGACCGCTTTTGGCTGCACCTTGCAAGGCCAGGTGCCCGAAGACGATGTGCTGCGCCTGGCGGGGCAATTGGCGGCCATTGGGGTCGACGAAATTGGTCTGTCTGACACCACCGGCATGGCCAACCCGGCCCAAGTGAGCCGGCTGTTCAAGCGGATGTTTCAAGAAATGGGCGCGCTCACCGGTGCAGCCCACATGCACAACACCCGTGGTTTGGGGCTCGCCAATTGCTTGGCCGCTTATGAATCGGGCGTGCGCACCTTTGACAGCTCATTGGCCGGGCTGGGCGGCTGCCCCTATGCCCCGGGCGCCTCGGGCAATGTGGTGACAGAAGACCTGGTGTTCATGTTCGAAGCCATGGGCGTGTCCACCGGCATCGACCTGGACCGATTGATGGCCGCGCGCGAGCCTTTGCGAGCGGGATTACCCGGCGAGCCGCTGTACGGCATGACCCCCGAAGCCGGCTGGCCCAAAGGTTGGAAACAATCAAAAAATTGAAGCAATTCAGCGCCGATAAGGGTTTATTACAACCCATAACCCCCATAATCAGGCGCTATGGACAAACTCAAAGCCTTTGAAACCTTCGTCTCGGTGGCCACCAAAGGCAGCTTGACCGCAGCGGCCCGCGCCGAGGGCGTGGCCCCGGCCATCATCGGGCGACGACTCGATGCCCTGGAAGAAAGCTTGGGCGTGAAACTGCTGGTGCGCACCACGCGGCGCATCACCCTGACCCACGAAGGCAGTGCTTTTTTAGAAGATTGTCAGCGCTTGCTCTCGGATGTGGCCAATGCCGAAGCCAGCGTTTCGGCGGGCGGGGTCAAGGCCAGTGGCCATTTGCGCATCACAGCGCCGGCCGGTTTTGGGCGCCGGCATGTGGCCCCTCTGGTGCCGCGTTTTCGCGAATTACACCCCGATGTGTCGATCTCGCTCAACCTGAGCGACCGGGTGGTGGACCTGGCTGCCGAGGGTTTTGACTGCGCGGTGCGCGTGGGCGACCTGCCCGACTCGTCTTTGGTGAGTGTGCGCATGGCCGACAACCGCCGTCTGTGTGTCGCCACCCCCGCCTATTTGGCGAAACGTGGCACGCCGATGCAGCCCTCCGACTTGTTGCAACACGACTGCCTGACCTTGTCGAGCGACGCTTCGCAAACCCGCGGTTGGGCTTTTCGCAACCCCACCGACAGCGGGCAAGAAGTGGTGCACTTGCGCCCCGGCGGTCCACTCGACTGCTCCGATGGCCAAGTGCTGCACGACTGGTGTTTGGCGGGCTATGGCATTGCGTGGCGCAGCACCTGGGAGGTCGAAAGCGAAATCCGGTCGGGCCAATTGGTCGCGGTGCTGGAAGATTTTGCCGCGCCACCGAATGGGATTTTTGTCGTGTTCCCGCAGCGCAAACATTTGCCTTTGCGGGTTCGGCTGTGGATTGACCACTTGAAGCTCCACTACGCCCAACCCGGCTACTGGCAAACGCCAGCCCACTGACCCGGCGACATGTGGGGGCAGACAACAAAAAGCCCGGACCTGCCGGGCTTTTTTGTTGTGAGATGAAGGGGCACCCCTTCCAATGTGGTTTTTACTTTTTCAGGCATTCAGACATGAACGCCTTGCGCTCATCGCCCTTCTTGCCAGCGGCTTCCACGTTGCAGGTTTTCATCTTGCTTTGCTGCTTTTCTTGCTTGTTGGCACTCAGGCAGTCTTTCATGAAGGCTTTGCGCTCATCGCCTTTTTTGCCTTCGGCCGACTTGTTGCAAGTAGCCATCTTGCTTTGCTGGGGTGTTTTGTCGGTTGCTGCGGCCGAGGCGGCTGCTGCGGGGGCTGCAGCAGCGGTGGTCGCCGCGGTTGCTGGTGTGGCTGTGGCCGCTGGGCCAGCGGCAAAAGCCGCACCGGTGATCAAGGCCAAAGCCAACGCAGACACAGAGATGAAATGACGCATTTTTGAACTCCCATTGAAATAAACAGTGCTGCACGGACATGCAACAGTTCATTAACGCACCATTACCCCCAGCGGACAACCCCAGTTGTGTCCAACTGTAAAAGCCGCGGATAAATCGGTTTTGGTGGCCTGCCGCCCGCGCTGGTCTGCGCCCAGCCCCGTAAAATCGCTGCCTATGCTTTCTGCCAAACAACATTTGCTCGCGGCCTTGGCCAACGAGCTCGACAAACTCCAACCCGGCGCTGGTGCGCGTGCGGCCTTTGAATCGCCCAAAGTGGCTGCCCACGGCGACTTGGCCTGCACCGCGGCCATGCAGTTGGCCAAAGCTCTGAAACAAAACCCCCGTCAATTAGGCGAAGCCTTGCGCGAAGCGTTGTTGGCCACCCCGGCGTTTCAACAATGGGTGGACGCGATCGAATTGGCTGGCCCGGGCTTCATCAACATTCGCCTGAAAGACGCAGCCAAGCAAGCCGTGGTGCATGAGGTGTTGCAAGCGGCCGAGTGCTTTGGCGATCAAGCCGCCCAGCCCAACAAGGTGTTGGTCGAATTTGTTTCTGCCAACCCCACAGGCCCTTTGCATGTGGGCCACGGCCGCCAAGCGGCTTTGGGCGATGCCATTTGCAATTTGCTGGCCACCCAAGGTCAGCAGGTTTACCGCGAGTTTTATTACAACGACGCGGGCGTGCAAATCGGCACCTTGGCCAACTCAACCCAGCTGCGCGCCAAAGGTTTCAAGCCCGGTGACGCCGAGTGGCCCGAAGCCGCCTACAACGGCGACTACATCCAAGACATTGCCAACGACTTTTTGGCAGGCAAAACCGTCAAGTCGGACGACCGCGAGTTCACCGCCAGTGGCGATGTGAACGATCTGGACGGCATGCGTCAATTTGCCGTGGCCTATTTGCGCCACGAGCAAGACTTGGACTTGAAGGCCTTTGACGTCAAGTTTGATAACTACTACCTCGAGTCCAGCCTGTACACCAGCGGCAAAGTCGACGCCGCAGTGCAAAAACTGCGTGACGCTGGCAAGACCTACGAACAAGACGGCGCCTTGTGGCTCAAGTCCACCGAATACGGCGACGACAAAGACCGCGTCATGCGCAAAGGCGACGGCAGCTACACCTACTTTGTGCCCGATGTGGCCTACCACATCACCAAGTGGGAGCGCGGCTTCACGCGCGTCGTCAACATCCAAGGCACCGACCACCACGGCACCATTGCCCGCGTGCGGGCTGGCTTGCAAGCCGCCGGGGCGGGCATTCCTGAGGGCTACCCCGACTATGTGCTGCACACCATGGTGCGTGTGATGCGCGGGGGCGAAGAAGTCAAAATTTCAAAGCGCGCAGGCAGCTACGTCACGCTGCGCGATCTGATCGAGTGGACCAGCAAAGACGCGGTGCGTTTCTTTTTGTTGTCGCGCAAACCCGATACCGAATACATCTTCGACATCGACTTGGCGCTGGCCCAGAACAACGACAACCCGGTGTATTACGTTCAGTACGCGCATGCCCGCATTTGTTCGGTGTTGAGCGCTTGGGGCGGCGATGTCAGCTCATTGGCCAACGCCAATTTGTCGGCACTGCAAAGCCCACAGGCCCATGCGCTGATGTTGGCCTTGGCCAAATACCCCGAGATGCTGACCTCAGCGGCCAACGATTTTGCGCCGCACGATGTAACGTTTTATTTGCGCGACCTGGCCTCGCAGTACCACAGCTACTACGATGCCGAGCGCATACTGGTGGACGACGAAGCCGTCAAAACTGCGCGACTGGCCTTGGTCGCCGCCACCGCGCAGGTGCTGCGCAATGGCCTCAAGGTGCTGGGCGTTTCGGCACCGCAAAAAATGTAACCCGGTAACTCAGCATGCAACACAACTCCCAACGCGGCGGCACCCTGATGGGCTTCATTCTGGGCTTGGTGATCGGCTTGGGCGTGGCCTTGGCGGTCGCGGTCTATGTGACCAAAGTGCCCACACCGTTCTCGAACAAAAACCAAACCCGAAGCAACGACCAAGACGCCAAAGAAAACGAGAAGAACAAGGACTGGAACCCCAACAGCGTGCTGCAAGCCAAACCGCCGGCAGAAGTGCCCGGCACGGCGAACAAGCCGGCAACCGAGCCCGGCGCCGATAAAGCCGCAAGCCCCAACGCAACCGCCAATGCAACGCCCAACTCAGCGGCTGCACCCGCTGCGCCAAACGCACCAGCGCCAGCACCCGCCAAGGCCGATGTCAAAGCGGATGTCAAGGTCGAGTCCCGCCCCGCTGTCACAGCCGATCCGCTGATGGACTTGGCCAAATCCAAATCGGCCTTGTCCACGCCGGCCGATGCCGCGTCCGGCGCCGATCCGTTTGAGTACGTGATCCAGGTGGGCGCCTACCGCACCAACGCCGACGCCGACAGCCAAAAAGCCAAATTGGCCGCGATGGGGTTGGATGCCAAGGTCTCTGAGCGCGACCAAGCCGGACGCAGCGTGTTCCGTGTACGCTTGGGGCCGTTTGCCGACAAAGCCGCCGCCGAAAAAGTCCGCACCCGCCTTGAAAGCAGTGGCATCGAAAACACCTTGGTGCGCGTGCAACGCTGATCACCCCTTTTGGAGCCTTTGAATGAAACGCCGTTATTTTTCCTCCGCCCTGCTCGCCACCACCGCTTGGATCAGCACCTCTGCGGCTTGGGCGCAAGCTGCCTTATTCAAGTCGGGCAAAGACTTTTTGACACTCGACCGCCCCTTGGCCACCGAAGCAGGCGCGGGCAAAGTCGAGTTGATTGAGTTCTTTTGGTACAGCTGCCCACACTGCCACGCTTTCGAGCCGGCCTTTGGCCAGTGGGTCAAAAACGCGCCTAAAGACGTGGTCGTGCGCCGCATTCCGGTCTCGTTCCGCGACGACTTCGCGCCCCAGCAACGCTTGTTTTTCACACTCGAAGCCATGAACTTGCTGGACAGCCTGCATGTCAAAGTCTTCAACGCGGTGCATGTCGAAAAACAACCTCTCAACACCGACGCCAGCATCTTGGCTTGGGCACAAAAACAAGGCGTGGACAAAGCCAAGTTTGAAGAAACCTACAAATCTTTTGGCGTGGCCAGCAAACTCAAGCGTGCCGTGCAATTGCAAAATGATTTCAAGGTCGAAGGCGTGCCCTCCTTGGGCATTGCCGGTCGCTATTACACCGATGGCAGTCTGGCCGGCAACATGGACCGCGCGCTCAAGGTGGCCGAATCGCTGATTGCCCAAACGCGCCAAGGCCGCTGACCTGTCTGCCGCCCCCCGGGCCCATAGCCCGCCCATGACCAGGGCGGGCTTTTTTATGCCCGAAAGGCCCAAAACCAACAGATTTGACCGCGCTTACACCTACAATCAGCCCGTCATCAGCAAGATTCATGCCCTCAATGAAATACCTCCGCGCCATTGGCTTCATCTTCTCGGGGATCGGCTTGCTGGGCCTGCCCGCTTGGGCCGAAAAAGCCGACCGTGACAAGCCCATGCAGATCGAAGCGGATGCCATGCGGCATGACGAAAACAAGTTGCTCACCCATTTCACCGGGCAAGTGGTGGCCGTCAAGGGCACCATGGTGTTGCGCGGCGCACGCATGGAAGTGCAGCAAGACAAAGACGGCCAACAAATTGCCCACGTCTGGGCCGCCCCCAACGAGCGTGTGTTTTTCCGCCAAAAACGCGAAGGGCTGGATGAGTTCACCGAGGGCGAGGGTGAAATGGCCATCTATGACAGCAAAGCCGATGTGGTCACACTGATTCAGCGTGCCGAAGTCCGCATCTTGCGCGGCACGGTCTTGGCCGACCAACTGAACGGCCAAAAAATTGTGTTCAACAACACCACCGAAGTGATGACGGTGGACGGCACGCCCAAAGGTGCCAAAGGCAGCGACTTGCGCGACCAGCGTGTGCGCGCCGTTCTAACCCCGCGCAAAACCAGCGCCACGCCAGCGCCCACAAACAACACCTCGCCTGCGGCTTTGCGAACCAGCCCCAGCACGGGCGAAAGCAAAAAACCATGAGTGAAGCCCTTGTGAACAGCCGACTCGAAGCGCACCACCTGCAAAAGGCTTATGGCAGCCGCCAAGTGGTGCACGACGTGTCGGTGCAAGTGGGCAAGGGCGAAGTGGTGGGGCTGCTGGGCCCGAACGGGGCGGGCAAGACCACCTCGTTTTACATGATTGTGGGCTTGGTCAGGGGCGATGGCGGACAGATCTTGATCGATGGCCAAGACGTCACGCGCATGCCCATTCACAAGCGCTCGCGCATGGGCTTGTCTTACCTGCCACAAGAGGCGTCTATTTTTCGCAAGCTGAGCGTGGCCGAAAACGTGCGGGCCATCTTGGAGCTGCAAACCGACGACAAAGGGCACGCCCTGTCATCGGCCGCCATTGAAAAACGGCTGGACGAGTTGCTGGCCGACTTGCGGGTCGACCACCTGCGCAACTCGCCTGCCGTGGCCTTGTCTGGTGGTGAGCGCCGCCGCGTGGAGATTGCACGCGCACTGGCCACCGATCCGCGCTTCATTTTGTTGGACGAGCCTTTTGCGGGCATCGACCCGATCGCGGTGATTGAAATTCAGCGCATCATCGCCTTCCTCAAGCAGCGCGGCATTGGCGTGTTGATCACCGACCACAACGTGCGCGAAACGCTGGGTATTTGCGACCACGCTTACATCATCAGCGAAGGGCGCGTGCTGGCGGCCGGCACGCCCGATGAAATCGTGACCAACGCCGATGTGCGTCGGGTGTATTTGGGCGAACACTTCCGCATGTGATGAACCAACGCCGGCCACACGACACGAGAACACAGCCATGAAACCCGGTCTGTCGCTTCGCATGTCCCAGCACCTGGCGCTCACGCCCCAGTTGCAACAATCGATTCGCCTGCTGCAACTGTCCACGCTGGAGCTGTCGCAAGAAGTCGACCAAATGCTGGACGAGAACCCGTTTCTTGAACGCAGCGAAGACGAAGCCCCCATGGAGGCCTTTGGCCTAGAGCAAAGCGACACCTATGTCAGCTTGGGCGACCGCGTGAGCGAAAGCGCCAGCACCTCCAGCAGCAGCGACGACAGCGCCAACGAAGTCCGCGACGAAGCCGTGACCGATGTGGCCGAGAGCTGGGACGGCGATGGCAGCGTGGACATGCGGCCCGACGACAGCGAATGGGGCGGCGATGCAGGGCCACGCCAAAACAACGGCGAAGAAACTGCCGACGCCATCGACTTGGCCCGCAGCAGCGGCTCACTCACCGACTTCTTGCACCGCCAAGCCTTGTCGCTGCGCTTGTCGGACATCGACCGCGCAGCGCTGCGTTTTTTGATCGAGTCGCTCAACGACGACGGCTACCTCACCGACACCTTGCCCGAGTTGGCCGCCAGCTTGGCCGGCAGCGACGACTACGAACAACTTGACGAACTGGTGCACCGCTTCACGGTGGCCCTGAGCTTGTTGCAATCGCTCGAGCCCGTGGGCGTGGGCGCGCGCGACTTGGCCGAATGCATGCGCATTCAAATCAAGGCCTTGCTGAAAGAAGACCCAGACGACGACATTGCGCAAGCGGCATTGGCCATCTGCGGTCAGCCACTCGAGATGCTCGCCAAACGCGACTTCAAGCGCTTGGCCGTGGCCTGCGGGCTGGACGAGTCGGTGATCAAAGCCGCTATTCCCTTCATTGCGCGGCTTGAGCCCAAACCCGGTCGCCCCTTTGTGCAGGCCGAGCAAAACATCATCATTCCCGATGTGTTGGTGACCAACACCAGCAAATCGGCAACACCCAAGTTTCGGGTTCAGCTCAATCCCGACGTGATGCCCAAATTGCGGGTGCACGACATTTATGCCAACGCCCTGCGTGGTGGCAAAGGCGACAACCATGCGGGCTTGCAACAGCGTCTGCAAGAAGCGCGTTGGTTCATCAAGAACATCCAGCAACGCTTTGACACCATCTTGCGCGTGTCCACCGCCATCGTGGAACGACAAAAGAATTTTCTGACGCACGGCGAATTGGCCATGCGCCCCTTGGTGCTGCGCGAGATTGCCGACGAATTGGGCATGCACGAATCGACCATCAGCCGTGTCACTACCGCCAAATACATGGCCACGCCACAAGGCACCTTTGAGCTGAAATATTTCTTTGGTTCTGGCTTGGGCACCGACAGTGGCAGCGCCGCTTCCAGCACCGCGGTGCGCGCCTTGATCAAACAATTTGTGGCCGCGGAAAAACCCGCCAAACCGCTGTCGGACAACCAAATTTCTGAAATGCTGAAAGAACAAGGCATCGATTGCGCACGCCGCACCGTGGCCAAATACCGCGAAGCCCTGAAGATCGCCCCTGCGAACTTGCGCAAAACCCTTTGAGAGTATCTGAGTGAATTCATTGAACCTGTTCATGCCTTGCGCCGCTGGCGTCGA
>JBEGTA010000021.1:0-2949 GCA_041179665.1 Pseudomonadota bacterium | reverse complement strand
GTTCAACGGTTTTTGTGGTCGACCAACGCCAATTTGGCGTGGTCTACGCTTTGGGGCAAATCAAAGAAGTCATCACCGAGCCCGGCTTGCACTTCAAGTTGCCGCCGCCCCTGCAAAACGTGAATTACATCGACAAGCGTTTGCTGACGCTGGACAGCCCTGACAACGAACCCATGTTGACCGCTGAAAAGCAGCGTGTGGTGATTGACTGGTATGTGCGTTGGCGCATCGTTGACCCCCAGGCGTATATCCGTAACGTGGGTCTGGACGAAAAAGCCGGCATCAGCCAACTCAATCGTGTGGTGCGCAACGCGTTCCAAGAAGAGATCAACAAGCGCACCGTCAAAGAATTGCTTTCCTTGAAGCGTGAAGAGTTGATGGACGATGTCAAAGCTGCCGTGTTGTTGGTGGTCAAGGGCAGCAAGCCTTGGGGCGTGGATGTGGTCGATGTGCGCATCACCCGCGCTGACTATGTAGACACCATCACCGAGTCGGTCTATCGCCGTATGGAAGCCGAGCGCAAGCGGGTGGCCAACGAATTGCGCTCGACGGGCGGTGCCGAGGGTGAAAAGATTCGCGCCGATGCCGATCGTCAACGTGAAGTGACAGTGGCCAACGCCTACCGTGAAGCACAAAAAATCAAAGGGCAGGGCGATGCACAAGCCGCTCGTTTGTACGCGGATGCCTTTGGCCGTGATCCACAATTTGCCCAGTTCTACCGCAGCTTAGAAGCTTACAAAGCCAGCTTCAACAGCAAGGGCGACGTGATGGTGCTTGACCCTGCCAGTTCAGAGTTTTTCAAAGGCATGCGCGGCTCGTCTGGTGCAACGCCAGCCAAAAAATAAATGTCGCTGGAAACCCTCCTTTTGGCACTGGGCCTGATGCTCATGCTGGAGGGTTTCATGCCCATGGTCTTGCCGGGGCTTTGGAAGCGGCTGTTTGAACAGTTGCTTCAACTCGAAGATGGCCAAATTCGCTTCTTTGGCATGTTCATGGTGATGACAGGATTGTTGCTGTTCTGGCTTGTTTCCTGACGCGTTTCCCAGAAATCGGCTCGCAAGTCGGTAAAATCTCGGTTTTAACAGTCTCCCTTCATCCCCATGTCTGCTTGGGTCCTCCCGGATCACATTGCCGATGTCCTGCCCTCCGAGGCCCGGCACATCGAAGAACTCCGCCGCGAACTGCTGGACACTGCCCGTGGCTATGGCTACGAGTTGGTCATGCCGCCGTTGCTGGAGCATTTGGAGTCTTTGCTCACGGGCACTGGCGAAGCCCTGGATTTGCAGACCTTTAAGCTGGTTGACCAGCTGTCTGGGCGTACTTTGGGTTTGCGTGCCGACACCACCCCCCAAGTGGCCCGCATCGATGCGCATTTGTTGGGCCGCGTCGGACTGACCCGTCTTTGCTATTGCGGACCGGTTTTACACACCCGTCCTGCACGTCCGCATGCCACCCGCGAACCCTTGCAATTGGGCGCAGAAATCTACGGCCATGCTGGCCCTGAGGCCGATCTGGAAGTTCTGCAACTGGCTTTGGATTGCTTGCGTGCCGCCCGTGTGGGTGATTTGCAGGTTGACTTGGCCGATGCACGCATCGTGAGCAGCTTGCTTTCCTCCGAAAAAATTTCAGATGCGCTGCGTCACGACATTCATGCCGCCCTGGCCATCAAAGATGGCAGCGCCATTGAGCGTCTGGCTGTGGATTTCTCTCCTGCCAACCGTCAGGGCCTGCTGGCCTTGGTGAGCTTGTACGGCGATGCCTCGGTGCTGGATCAAGCCGCACGACTGTTGCCCAACACCCCTGAAATCAAGCAAGCTTTGGCCCAATTGCGTTGGTTGTCCGAGCAAATTCCCGCTGCCGCCATCAGTTTTGATTTGGGCGACTCCCGTGGCTATGCGTATTACAGCGGCGTGTGCTTTGCCATTTATGCCAAAGGCGCATCGGATGCGCTGGCCCGCGGCGGTCGCTATGACGGCGTGGGTGCCGTATTTGGCCATCGCATTGACAGAGATCGTCCTGCCGTGGGGTTCAGTCTCGATTTGAAAGAATTGGTGTCGGCCGTGACCCCTTTGGCGCTGCGAGCAGCGATTCGGGCACCTTGGGGGCACTCGGCCAGCTTGCGTGCTGCCATTGCCTCATTGCGTGCGAGCGGTGAAACCGTGGTGTGCGTCTTGCCCGGGCACGAAAGTGAAGTTGATGAATTCCATTGCGACCGTGAGCTCGTTGAAGCCGCAGGCCAGTGGCTGGTACAGGCTCTTTGAGAAAGAACATTTCAAGCATGAACAAGAAGCAAGGCCGTAATGTGGTCGTCGTGGGCACCCAATGGGGCGATGAGGGCAAGGGCAAACTGGTCGATTGGTTGACCGAGAGCGCACAAGGCGTGGTGCGTTTCCAAGGCGGTCACAACGCGGGTCACACCCTGGTGATCAATGGTGTGAAAACAGCTTTGCATTTGATTCCGAGCGGCATCATGCGCGCGGGCGTGAAGTGCTACATCGGCAACGGTGTGGTGCTCTCGGTCCCGAAGTTGTTGGAAGAAATTGCGGGTCTCGAAAAAGCTGGGGTTGAGGTTCGTTCACGCCTGCGCGTGAGCGAGGCTTGCCCCTTGATCTTGCCGTACCACGTGGCTTTGGACGTGGGGCGTGAAGCGGCCAAAGAAAAAGCCGGCACCGCCAAGATTGGCACCACTGGTCGCGGCATTGGCCCCGCTTACGAAGACAAAGTCGCGCGCCGTGCCTTGCGCGTGCAAGACTTGAAATACCCCGAGCGATTTGCCACCAAACTGCGCGAAAACTTGGCGCTGCACAACGAAGTGTTGGTCAATTTCTTGGGCGCACCCGCTGTCGATTTTGATGCGACCTACAACGAAGCCATGGCCTACGCCAAGGAATTGTTGCCCATGGTGGCCGATGTTTCGCGTGAACTGAACGACGCACACAACGCAGGCGC
>JBEGTA010000020.1:0-2930 GCA_041179665.1 Pseudomonadota bacterium | reverse complement strand
TGGTGGTGTGTTGGCCGTCGTGCAGCGCGAGTTGGTCGAAAAAAAGCGCTGGATGACGCGTGAGCAATTTGTCGAAGACTGGGCCGTGGCCCAAATCATGCCGGGCCCCAATGTGGTCAATTTGTCCTTGATGATTGGCGGACGCTACTTCGGTTTGGCCGGTGCATTGGCCGGTTTGGCCGGCATGCTGACAGCCCCCTTGTGCGTGGTCTTGATATTGGCAGTGGCTTTTGGCGGCGTATCTGACCAGGCTTGGGCGCAAGGGGCTTTGCGCGGCATGGGCGCCGTATCAGCGGGTTTGATTGCGGCCGTGGGCCTGAAATTAATCTCTGCATTGCGCTTCAATCCCATGGGCATGCCGGTGTGCTTGGCCCTGGCAGCGGCCAGTTTTGTGGGCGTGGGGGTGATGCGTTGGCCATTGGCCTCCGTGTTGTTGGGCACAGGCATATTGGCTTGCGGCTGGGCGTATGTGCAGCTGGCACGCCAAACCAGCCAAGTTGAGGGGCGCCCATGAACCCGGTCTTGCAATTGTCTCCAGAGGACTGGTTGTGCTTGTTCAACCACTTTGCATCGCTCTCCCTGCTGGCGGTTGGTGGCGCCATCACCACGGCGCCTGATATGCACCGCTATTTGGTGGACGAGACCCAGTGGCTGAGCGAGTCGCAGTTCACCTCGTCCATCGCGTTAGCGCAAGCGGCACCCGGCCCCAACATTTTGTTCGTGGCCTTGATGGGCTGGAACGTCGGCTTGAACGCCGGAGCGGGTTTGGGGGGCGGCTGGATCAGTGCCGGCCTGGCTTGCCTAGGGGTTTGCGTCACGATGATCGGCATCATGCTGCCCTCTTCCATCTTGACCTACACGGCCACGCGGTGGGCACACCAACACCGAGAAAACCTCGGTATTCGGGCCTTCAAATCTGGCATGGCGCCCATCGTGATTGCCTTGTTGTTGGCCACTGCTTGGTTGTTGACCCTGAGCCACAACCAACCCAGCCGAGACTGGCCGCTTTATGTGCTGACCGCAGTGACCACTGTTGTGGTTTGGCGCACCCAGGTGCACATGCTCTGGTTGATTGGCCTGGGGGCTGGGCTCGGCGCACTGGGCTGGGTTTGAATCCGCCGGGGCTTGCAAGCCAGCGAGACCCCAAAAAGGCCTCGCTTGGAGGGGCGGCTCAGCGTGGGTTTTCGAAGAAAACGCTGGTGGCGAAATCGCTGAACTCGAAGTAAACCTTTTTCTCGTTCGGATCAGCCAGCATGTTGAAGTTTTCGTCCAGAACACCGTAGCCATAACGGTAGGCGCGTGGCTTGCCATCGTCGGTGCCCAAGGCGGTGCTGATTTTGTCTACTTTGACAAAACGGCGAACCAGTTTGTCACCGGCATACACCTCCAAAACGCCATTGGTGCCTGTCCAGTTTTGGATGTCACGGCTGATTTTGTTTTGTTGCTCTTGCGTACAAGCGCTCAGCAAGAAAAGACCCGCAAGAGAGAGGCCCAAGGCGATTCGTTTCAACAAGGCGGTCATACAGGGGTCCTCAGGTTTAAAGAAAATCAGCTGCGTTGGCGCAACGCTTCGTACAGACACACGCCACTGGCCACCGAAACGTTCAGGCTTTCTACAGCCCCTCGCATCGGAATGCTCACCAGTTCATCGCAATTTTTTCGGGTCAATTGCCGCATGCCAGCACCTTCGGCCCCCAACACCAAGGCGGTGGGAACTTTCAGGTCGGCTTGGTAAATGTTTCGCGGTGCATCGTCACTGGTGCCGACCACCCAAATGTCGCGTTCTTTCAATTCGCCCAGTGTGCGGGCCAAATTGGTCACCATGAAATAGGGCATGGTTTCTGCAGCACCGCTGGCCACTTTGGCCACGGTGGCATTGATGCCCGCCGCGTGGTCTTTCGGCGCAATCACCGCATGCGCACCGGCCCCATCGGCCACACGCAAGCAAGCCCCGAGGTTGTGCGGGTCGGTCACACCGTCCAGTACCAACAACAAGGGAGGGCCCTCGATGGTGTCCAACAAGTCATCCAATGAATGGTTTTGCGGCATGGGCGAGACCAACGCCACGACGCCCTGATGGCCATGGCCCCCGGCCAGTTTGGCCAAGCGTTCGTTGTCAGATTCAATCAGGCGCATGCCCGAATCGCGGGCTTTGTCAATGAACTGACGCATCCGCGCGTCACGGCGGGTGACCTCGAAATGAATTTCAACAACAGATTGAGGGGCGATCTTGAGCCGCACACCCACGGCATGAAAGCCGAACAGCACTTTATGGGATGACATGCTGAGATTATCGTTGTTCCTTCAGCCGGTACGACGGAGCCAGCGCAAACAACGTTGCACTCTTTGACCGATATTCGACTGTTATTCGACCGTTGTTTCGGTCAGTTGACCGGCTTGAATGAGCAATTGGCGCTCACAACGCGCTGCCAATTGGCGGTCGTGCGTGACCAAGACCAGCGTCGTGCCCTGCTCGCGGTTGAGTGCGAACATCAAGTCCATGATGGCTTCACCGGTGGCGTGGTCCAAGCTGCCCGTCGGTTCATCGGCCAGCAAAACATCGGGTTGCACCACAAAAGCGCGTGCCAGGGCCACCCGTTGCTGTTCACCACCCGACAGCACTTTGGGCAGATGTTTGAGCCGTTCGCCCAATCCCACCCGTTGCAACATGGCGGTTGCGGTGGCGCGGGCATCAGGTTGGTCGGCCAACTCCAGGGGCAACATCACGTTTTCAAGGGCGGTGAGGTTGGGCATCAGCTGAAAACTCTGGAACACAAACCCCACATGCTGGGCACGCAGGGCGGCACGCTCGTCCTCGGACAAATCGAACAACGATTGCCCTGCCAACACCACCTGTCCCGTGGTGGGCGTATCCAATCCGGCCAGAATGGCCAAGAGCGTACTTTTGCCAGAGCCAGAAGCACCGACAA
>JBEGTA010000019.1:0-5582 GCA_041179665.1 Pseudomonadota bacterium | reverse complement strand
GGGCGCATGATGGCCGCCAACTTGGCTTGGTCAGGCATGTAGTAACCACCAATGTCGACCGGCTTGCCCTGCACGGCGTTGAGTTCGCCCACAATTTTTTGCTCGCCATCGGTCAACTGCTTGGCCAAAGGTGCGAACTGAGCAGCCAATGCGGCGTCTTCGGTCTGGGCCGCCAACTCTTGCGCCCAATACAGGGCCAAGTAGAACTGGCTGCCACGGTTGTCGAGCTGGCCCGTCTTGGGCGAAGGGTTTTTGTTGTTGTCAAGCAGTTTGCCGGTCGCGGCATCCAGCGTCTTGGCCAACACCACCGCCTTCTTGTTGCCTGTCTTCAAGCCCAAGTCTTCGAGCGACACGGCCAAGGCCAAAAACTCACCCAACGAATCCCAGCGCAAATGGTTTTCTTCCACCAGTTGCTGCACATGCTTAGGCGCGGAACCACCCGCACCGGTTTCGTACATGCCGCCACCGGCCATCAAAGGCACCACCGACAACATCTTGGCCGAGGTGCCCAGCTCCATGATGGGGAACAAGTCGGTCAGGTAGTCGCGCAAGATGTTGCCCGTGGCACTGATGGTGTCCAAGCCGCGAATCACGCGCTCGAGGGTGTAACGCATGGCACGCACTTGGCTCATGATCTGGATTTCGAGACCTGCGGTGTTGTGCTCGTGCAGGTACATCTTGACCTTGGTGATCAATTGCGCTTCGTGTGGGCGGTACTGGTCGAGCCAGAACACCACCGGCATGCCAGAGTTGCGCGCACGGGTCACGGCCAGCTTGACCCAGTCGCGAATCGCTGCGTCTTTGACCTGGCACATGCGCCAGATGTCGCCGGTTTCCACGTTTTGTGACAACAGCACTTCGCCGGTGTTGATGTCGGTGATGTTGGCCACGCCGTCTTCAGAAATTTCAAATGTCTTGTCGTGCGAGCCGTACTCTTCGGCCTGCTGCGCCATCAAACCCACGTTGGGCACAGTGCCCATGGTCTTGGGATCGAATGCGCCGTGCCATTTGCAGAAGTTGATCATCTCCTGATAAATGCGGGCAAAGGTGGATTCGGGCATCACGGCCTTGACGTCTTTCAGTCGGCCGTTGGCGTCCCACATCTTGCCGCCATTGCGAATCATGGCGGGCATCGAAGCGTCCACGATCACATCGTTGGGCGAGTGGAAGTTGGTGATGCCTTTGGCCGAGTCGACCATGGCCAGCTCGGGACGGTGCTCGTGGCAGGCGTGCAAGTCGCGCTTGATTTCTTCTTGCTTGGACTGTGGCAGCGAGGTGATCTTGTTGTACAGATCGGCCATGCCGTTGTTCACGTTCACGCCGAGTTCTTCAAACAACTTGGCATGTTTGACAAAGGCGTCTTTGTAGAAAATTTTGACGCAATGGCCGAACACGATGGGGTGCGACACCTTCATCATGGTGGCTTTGACGTGCAACGAGAACATCACGCCGGTCTTGCGTGCGTCTTCGATTTCTTTTTCGTAAAACTCCAACAGCGCTTTCTTGCTCATGAACATGCTGTCGATGACCTCACGGTCGAGCAGGGCGACTTTGGGCTTCAAGACAATGGTTTTGCCGCTCTTGGTGATCAGCTCCATCTTCACTTCACGGGGGCGGTCCAGCGTCATGGACTTTTCGCCGTGGTAGAAATCGCCCGCGTGCATGTGCGACACGTGCGAGCGAGAAGCCTGGCTCCACTCGGCCATGCTGTGCGGATTTTTGCGCGCAAACTCTTTCACGGCGCGAGGTGCGCGGCGGTCCGAGTTGCCTTCACGCAGCACGGGGTTCACGGCCGAGCCGATGCACTTGGCATAACGCGCCTTGATGGCTTTTTCTTCGTCGGTTTTGGGAATTTCTGGGTAGTCGGGCAGGGCGTAACCCTTGGACTGCAATTCTTTGATGGCCGCGGTCAATTGGCCAACCGATGCGCTGATGTTGGGCAACTTGATGATGTTGGCAGAGGGTTGCAAGGTCAACTTGCCCAGCTCGGCCAAGTTGTTGGGCGCGCGCTGGTCAGCGGGCAGCAAATCAGAAAATTCACCCAGAATGCGGGCGGCCACAGAAATGTCGCTCTCGGCCACTTCGATGCCGGCGGGCGCAGTGAAGGTGCGAATGATCGGCAAGAACGAGGCTGTGGCCAACAAAGGCGCTTCGTCTGTCAGGGTGTAAATGATCTTGGATTTGTCTGCAGCCATGGGTACTCTCGTTATGGGTGTGTCAAAAGGCCTACGCCGTTCGATGGTGCATCGAACGCCTTCGGAAAACCACCCTTTTAAGGTGGTTTAGCCCATGACTTTATCTCAAATGACCCCCTTTTTTGCTTACGCCCAGCCCGATTCGACACGCGAAAAGAGGGAAACCGAAAGCCCCATGGCCGGGGGATTAAACTGACACCCCTGCAAATACAAGCCCAGTCGGTCGAATGGGCTACCCGCTACCCGGCCAGCGCCCTTTGTCGAGGGACTTGGCCCATCCAACAAGGAAAACACCCCATGGGCGCGCAATGGAAAGCCAAAGGCAAAGCACAAGCCGCAGATGCCAGAGGCAAATTGTTTGGTCGTTTGGCCAAAGACATCATGATTGCCGCCCGCAACGGGGCGGACCCCGCTGCCAACGCACGCCTGCGCTTGGTGGTTGAGCAAGCGCGCAAGGTGTCCATGCCGAAAGACACGCTGGAGCGCGCCATCAAAAAGGGCGCGGGGCTGTTGGGCGATGCGGTGAGTTTTGAGCGCGTGATTTACGAAGGCTTTGCGCCGCACCAAGTGCCCGTCATGATTGAGGTGCTGACCGACAACGTGAACCGAAGCGCCTCTGAAATGCGGGTGCTATTTCGCAAAGGCCAGCAAGGCACCTCGGGCTCGGTGTCATGGGACTTTGACCATGTGGGCTTCATCGAAGCCGAACCCAGCCAAGCCGGCGCCGACCCCGAGTTGGCCGCCATCGAGGCGGGCGCGCAAGACTTTGAGCCCGCAGACGAGGACGGCGTGTCGGTTTTCATCACCGAAGCCACTGACCTCGATTTGGTCAGCCGCGCCCTGCCGGCGCACGGCTTCACGGTGGTGTCGGCCAAGTTGGGCTACAAACCCAAAAACCCCGTTGACCCGGCCAACCTGAGCGCCGAACAACTGGAAGAAGTCGAAGCCTTTTTAGGGGCCATCGACAACAACGACGACGTGCAAAACGTGTTTGTGGGGCTGGCGGGCTGATCACTGGCGGCGTTTTTGCACCGCCAGCGCCAGCGCTTGAAGCACCGGCAAGGTTTGCTCAAAGCTGATGCAGGCATCGGTGATCGACACCCCATAGGCCAACGGCTGGCCCTCTTTCAGGTCTTGCCGGCCTTCGTTCAGGTGGCTCTCAATCATCAGGCCCATGATGCGGCGCTCGCCTGCGGCCACTTGCGCGGCCACGTCATGCGCCACTTCAATTTGCTTGGTGTGTTGTTTGCTGCTGTTGGCGTGCGAGACATCGACCATGACCTGCGGCGCGATGCCCGAGGCCTCTAGCGCTTTGCAGGCCGCATCGACATCGGCAGCCGAGTAGTTAGGTTGCTTGCCGCCACGCAAAATGATGTGCACATCTTGGTTGCCGCGCGTCTCAAAAATGGCGGCTTGTCCCATCTTGGTCATGCCCATGAAGGCGTGCGGCGCTTTGGCGGCCACCACCGCATCGGCTGCCACTTTGACGCCCCCATCGGTGCCATTTTTAAAACCCACAGGACACGACAGCCCACTGGCCAACTGGCGGTGACTTTGGCTTTCGGTGGTGCGTGCGCCAATGGCACCCCAACTCACCAAATCACTGATGAACTGCGGGCTGAGCAAGTCCAAAAATTCGGTGGCCACGGGCAAGCCACGGTCCAGAATGTCGAGCAACAACTTGCGGGCCATCTCCAGCCCTTGGTTCATGGCAAAGCTGCCGTCCAAATGGGGGTCGTTGATGTAGCCCTTCCAGCCCACGGTGGTGCGGGGTTTTTCAAAATACACGCGCATCACAATGTGCAGGTCTTGGGCAAATTGGTCGGCCGCCGCCTTGAGCAAATCGGCATAGGCCAAGGCTTGGTCGTGGTCATGAATGGAGCACGGCCCCACCACCACCACCAATCGGTCGTCTCGGCCATGCAACACGTTCGAGATGTCTTGCCGCGAACGCTCCACCAGCGCCAAGTGCGCAGGGGTGGCCGGCAGTTGCTCTTCCAGCAAGGCCGGCGTCATGAGGGGGCGCACCGAGGCAATGCGGGTGTCGTCGATGCGGGTTTTGTCTTGGGTCGAAAGCATGCGGGTTACCAGATAATGAGCAGCCAGTTTAAAGGCTCACCGATGTCCACCTCGCCTCTCAACACCCCTCAGTTCACCACCCCGCAACTCACCACTTTGCCAGCCCCAGGCCTTGAACACGTGTGCGACTTGGCCGTGACCATTGCCCCGCCGGTGGAAGTGGGCCAAACGCCGGCCGGTTTGCGCCGCATGATTCCAATCACAGGAGGCACGGTGCGCGGCCCGCTGTTGAATGGCCAAGTGTTGGCAGGGGGCGCTGACTTTCAGTTGATTTTGCAAGGCGGCACGCAAGCCCACTTAGATGCCCGCTATGTGATGGAGCTGGACGACGGCAGCCGGGTGTTTGTACAAAACACCGCCTTGCGGGTGGCCTCTTTGGAAAACTCGCAACGCATCATGCAAGGCCAACCCGTCAACCCGGACGAGGTCTACTTCAGGTGCCAGCCCAAACTCGAAGCCACCGCACCGCAGTGGGCTTGGCTGAGTGAGAGCCAATTTGTGGGTGCCGGGCGACGGGCCCCCGATGGCGTGTTTTTGAGTTTTTACCGCGTGCTGTAAATCCGCATGCAGGCTTCGCCAGCTTGGGCCCGACTCACATGAATCGCTGGGGCAAGTAGGGCGTAGGGTCGACACAAGGGGCATCGCCCTGCAGCATTTCGGCCAACAAGCGCCCCGCCACAGGCCCCAGCGTGAAGCCTTGGTGCGCGTGACCAAAGTTGAACCACAAACCCGGGTGCCTTGGGGCCGGACCCATCACCGGCAACATGTCGGCCGTGCACGGGCGCGCGCCCAGCCACGCTGGCTCGGGCAGGGGCGGGCCCAAGTCCACCAACTCGCGGGCCATGGCTTGCGCCTTGGCCAATTGCACCGGCGTGGCCGGCGCATGCAGTGGTGCAAACTCGGCCCCGGTGGTGAGTCGCAAGCCGCGTTGCATCGGGGCCAACACATAGCCGCGCTCGGCGTCCAGCAGGGGCTGCCGCAGGGTGGCTGTCGAGGTGTAGTGCTGGTGGTAACCGCGCTTAATGAACAGCGGAAACCGGTAGCCCAGCTGCCGAATCAAGCCGTCTGCCCATGGGCCCAGCGCCAACACCGCCTGCTGGGCATCACAAGGGCCTTCGGTGGTTTGCACCGACCACCCCGCGCCCTGCGCCTGCAAACTGGCCGCATCGCCCAGCAACACACGCCCGCCGCGCGCCACAAACAAATCGGCATACCGCTGCACCAAGGCTCCCGGGTCTTGCACCGCCCAAGGGTCCTGCCAATGCACTGCCCCCGCCATAGACTTGCGCAAAGCGGGCTCGGCCTGTG
>JBEGTA010000018.1:0-3532 GCA_041179665.1 Pseudomonadota bacterium | reverse complement strand
CATGGTCGACCGCGATGATGACATCAGGCCGCAGGGCTTTGATGTCGACGCACAGTTCCGTGAGTTGTGCCCTGCTTTGCCAGTTGCGGCCAAAAAGAATCATGCCGCCCACCAAGGGGTGAGCCAAGCGGCGGCGGTCCACATTGGTCAAGGTGGTGCCGGCAATGTCCAAAATCAGAGGGGCGTGCAGTGTCATGGGGTGTTCATTCCAGATGGGGTGCTCGCGCGCAGAATCAAGAGGCGGAGGAGCCTAGCGTCTCGACCACGCAAAAACTGGCGGCGTATTCGGATTCGTCAGTCACGGTAATGTGAGCCGACAGGCCCTTGGCTTCAAACCAATCTTTCAGGCCACCATGCAACACGATGACGGGCTGGCCGCTGGGGAGTTTGCCAATTTCACACAGGCGCCAAGTCATGGGCATGCGCATGCCCAGTCCGATGGCTTTGCTGAAGGCTTCTTTGGCCGAAAACCGGGTGGCTAAATACCGTACACCCCGCTCTGGCCAGCGGTCGCTGCGGGCTTTCCAAGTGGCCATCTCGGCCTCACTCAACACTTTGGCGGCAAAGCGCTCGCCATGCCGATCCAAGCTGGCCTGAATGCGGCGAATGTCGCAGATGTCGGTGCCAATGCCGTAGATCATTTTTTGAGGCAGTCCAGGTAAGCCTGCACCGTGGCGGTGTAGCCCAGCTCCAATGCATCGGCCATGAAAGCGTGGCCAATCGACACTTCTTGCAACCCTTTCACCGCCGCTACAAAGGCCGGCAGGTTGTCGCGGTTGAGATCGTGCCCGGCGTTCAAACCCAAGCCTACCTGCAACGCAGCCTCGGCCGCATCGGCGTAGCGCTGCAACTGCGTGGCGTGCTGTGCCGTGCCCCAGCTGGCAGCGTAAGGCTCGGTGTACAGCTCGATCCGGTCGGCGCCCACCGCACGGGCAGCGGCCATTTGCTCTGGCTCTGGGTCCATGAACAAACTGACCCGCACCCCCAAGGCCCTGCATTCGTCAATCAAGGGCTTCAGGCGGTCAGCATCTTGCGGAAACGTCCATCCGTGGTCGCTGGTGAACTGGCCTTCACTGTCGGGCACAAACGTCACTTGGTGCGGGCGCACGGCGCGCACATGGTCCATCAAGTTGTGAAACGGGTTGCCTTCGATGTTGAACTCACGGTCAGGCCAGGCCTTCATCAAGGTCGTGAGTTCAGGCACATCACTGGCCCGAATGTGCCGCTCGTCAGGCCGCGGGTGGATGGTGATGCCCTGCGCACCGGCTTGCAAACATCGTTCTGCGGCACGTGTCACGCTGGGAATGCCCAAGTGACGAGAGTTGCGCAGCAAGGCCACTTTGTTGACGTTAACGGAGAGCGCCACGCGCGAAGAATGGGAGGTCATAAGGTTTGCAAGTCCAGCATCATTTGGCGGGTGCGCAAGGCCCCCACACCGCAATGGTAGTTGAGCAACAAGCGCAAGGGGCGTTGTAACTGCACCAGCAGGTCGGCGCACTCGCGCAGCAAAGCGGCCAAGGGACTGGGGGCATCCAGCGCCATTTGTAGCGCCTGCCATTGCGCGCCGAGCAAACTGGTGCGGTTGTCGTCTGTCACCCATTGCAGCCCCGCTTCGGGCAGCAAGGTGTAGCGCTGGTCAGGCGACAACGGCGTAAGGGTCAGCGTTTGGGCATTCAATGCGGGTAACAAACCCGTGTGCTTGAGCAGCAGCAATTCAAAACCACGCAAGGCCCATTGCAAAGCCTCAGGCTCGCCGCTGGCCAGCAGCCGCACAGCAGCCGCATAGACCTCAAATAACTGGGGGTGAGGGTCGTCTCGCGCGGTCAAGCGCATGAGCAATTCGTTCAGGTAATAGCCCGACAACAAGGCTTCGCCAGTGGGCATGACGTGGCCGCCCACCCATTCGGCCGACTTGAGGGTGCGGATATCGCCATCACCACCAAATGCCAGCGACAAAGGCTGCAAAGGTAACAGCACTGGCCGAAAGCTGGAGGTGGGCCGCTTGGCCCCTTTGGCCACCAAAGCCACCCGGCCATGGTGACGGGTGAAGACTTCCAAAATCAGACTGGTTTCGCTCCAGTCGTAGCGGTGCAGCACAAAAGCTGGCTCGTCTGCAATCCGCTTGGTGGCCATGGGTGCTGGATTTATTCGTACCCGAAGCTGCGCACACGTGCTTCGTCGTCGGCCCAACCCGAACGCACCTTCACCCATAACTCGATGAATACCTTGGCATCCAACAGCTTCTCGAGCTCTATGCGGGTTTCGGTGCCAATGCGCTTGAGTTTCTCGCCTTTGTCACCGATCACCATGGCTTTGTGACCTTCGCGCTCGACCACGATGGTGGCCGCAATGCGCAGCATGCGCTTGGCGGTGCGACCGGCCTCTTCTTCAAACTTATCGATCACCACTGTGGAGGTGTAAGGCAACTCATCGCCCGTCAGGCGAAAGAGTTTTTCGCGCACCATTTCACTGGCCAAAAACTTTTCGCTGCGGTCGGTCAACTCGTCTTCGGCATGCCACCAGGCTTGCTCGGGCAGGTATTTTTCGCAAATGCCCAGCAAGCGCTCGATGTCTTTGGGCTGCTTGGCCGACATGGGGACAAACTCGGCAAACGCATGGCGCTCTTGCATGCTTTGCAACCAAGGGGCGATGTCACCCCGGCGGTGCACGTTGTCCAGCTTGTTCGCCACCAGCAAGACGGGAATTCCGGGCTTCAGCAAAGCCAGCACCTTGGCATCGGCGTTGGTGAAACTGCCCGCCTCGACCACGAACAACACCAAGTCCACATCGCTCACGGCACCGACCACGGTTTTGTTGAGTGATTTATTGAGGGCCGTGCCATGCACCGTCTGGAAACCCGGGGTGTCCACAAACACAAACTGAGCCGCCCCTTGGGTGCGGATGCCCGTGATGCGGTGCCGCGTGGTTTGTGCCTTGCGCGAAGTGATGCTGATTTTTTGGCCCACCAAAGCATTGAGCAAAGTGGACTTGCCCACATTGGGTTTGCCCACAATGGCCACCAAGCCGCAGCGTTGCCCAGCCACCGGCAAAGGCAACGGCGCAACCTCAACCGGGAGTGCGGCCGTTTCAGCGGCATCGCGCGGCTGAATGGTCACACCCGCAATCTGAACCGGGCGGCGCATGGCTTGTTCTTGTGGCAAGCGCGTGGCTTCGGACTCAGGCGAGGCAGATGGTTTGTCGGTGCTCATGCGGCGCTTTCAGATTTCAAGATTTGCAGCATGGCTGCGGCCGCTGATTGTTCAGCAGCGCGACGCGATGCGCCCGAGCCTTGTTGGGTTTGGCGCAATTCGGTCACTTCGCATGAGACCTCGAATTGTTGGCGGTGCGCGGCGCCCGAGGTGCCAACCACCGTGTACTTGGGCAACGCCAGCTTGCGCCCTTGCAGCCACTCTTGCAATTCGGTTTTCGGGTCTTTGCCCACGGCCTGCATATCGGGTTTGATGTCCACCTTTGCAAACAGGCGTTCAACCAAGGCTTGTGCATCTTGGTAACCGCCATCCAGATAAACAGC
>JBEGTA010000017.1:0-6861 GCA_041179665.1 Pseudomonadota bacterium | reverse complement strand
GACGGTTTTGCCGGGCCTTTGGCCGGGTTTTTGACGGGTTTGGAGCGTTGCGAAACGCCGTGGCTGTTGACCGTGCCTTGCGACACCCCTTTGTTTCCGCTCGATTTGGTGGAACGGCTATTCAAGGCCATGGCCGACGAGAACGCCGACATTGCCATGGCTGCTGCGCCTGAAGCGGACGGCACTGTGCGGCCCCAGCCGGTGTTTTGCCTGCTCCAAGTGGATCTGCTCGAGAGCTTGGTGAAATTCACACAAGGCGGCGGACGAAAAATTGATGCGTGGACTGGGCAACACCGCTGTGCAATCGTCCCCTTTGATTTGCCCAAGGACAGCCCTACGGCGTTCTCCAATGCCAATACGCTGGCCGAGCTTCAGCAACTCGAATCGCTCTGAATCGACATGCCGACCTCTACACAAGGCTCACAAGCCTCACAAGCCTCACAAGCTTCTCAAGCTTCGCCCTCTTCGTCCCCTTTGACTGCAGTGCCCGCAACAGCCGTTAACCCACCGACTCTCAGCTTGCATGAAATCGCCGAACGCTTGCAGGGCTATGACCCTCAGGCCTTGTCTGCGCAGCATGTGAATGCCTTCTTGGCGCAGTTGGTGCAGCCGGTGCAAACCCAAGAATCTGTGCCGTTGATGCAAGCGCATGGACGCATCTTGGCGCAAGACGTCATTTCGCCCATCAGCGTGCCGCCGCATGACAACTCGGCCATGGATGGCTATGCCTTGCGCGGTACAGATTTGCTGCCGCATGCCGCCACGCCATTGCGTGTGGTGGGCACCGCCTTTGCTGGCAAAGCATGGCAAGGCGAGGTGCATGCCGGTGAGTGCGTGCGCATCATGACCGGCGCCATCATGCCGGCCGGTCTGGACACCGTGGCCCCCCAAGAGTTGGTGAAGGCCGAGGGCGATGGGGTACAAATTCCTGCGGGGTTGCTGCAAGTGGGCGATAACCGCCGCTTGCTCGGCGAAGACCTGATGGCGGGGCAGCCCGCATTGCGCGCGGGCACTCGCCTGAGCCCCGCCGCCTGCGGGCTGTTGGCGAGCTTAGGGCTGCCCAGCGTGTCGGTTTGGCGCAGACCCAAAGTGGCTTATTTCTCTACGGGCGATGAAATTTTGAGCTTGGGTGAATCGCCACGCGAAGGTGCGGTGTACGACAGCAACCGCTACACCGTGGCCGGCCTGTTGCAGTCTTTGGGCTGTGATTGGATCGACATGGGCGTGGTGCGCGACGACCCCGCCGCTTTAGAGCAAGCCTTTATGAGCGCCGCTGCGCAAGCCGACGCCATCATCACCAGCGGCGGTGTCAGCGTGGGTGAAGCCGACCACACCAAAGCCATGATGAAACAACTGGGCGATGTGGCCTTTTGGCGCATTGCCATGCGACCTGGTCGCCCCATGGCGGTGGGCCGTATCAGCCAAGGCAACCACCATGCCGTGCTGTTTGGTCTGCCCGGCAATCCGGTCGCTGTGATGGTGACTTTTGCTGCTTTTGTGCGCCCAGCTTTGCAACGCCTGATGGGTTGGCAAGCCCCGCCTTTGCCCTTGCTCAAAGCCAAAAGCACCGAGGCTTTGCGTAAAAAACCCGGCCGCACCGAATACCAACGCGGCATCGTCAGCACCAACGCAGCGGGTGAATTGCAAGTCAGCATCACCGGCAACCAAGGCTCTGGTGTTTTGAGCTCGATGGTGCACGCCAACGGCCTGATTGTGCTGCACCATGCGCAAGGCAATGTGGCCGTGGGTGAGCTGGTCGATGTGATGATGTTTGATGGACACCTCTGAACCTAACCACCACAAAAAAGGGCTGCGATGGCAGCCCTTTTTTTCGCATGAAGCAGCTCAGTGTGTAGACGAGTGCCCTGCCGCAGCAGGCTCGTCCAAGGCCACCGATTTGTTCGGACCGGGCACGGCTTTGCGCGCCAACAACGAGTACATCGTGGGCACCACAAAGATGGCCAACAAAGTACCCAAGCTCATGCCGCCCACAATCACCCAGCCAATTTGAGTGCGGCTTTCAGCGCCTGCACCGGTAGCCAATGCGAGTGGCACAGCGCCCAACACCATGGCGCCAGTGGTCATCAAAATCGGACGCAAGCGTTGGCCGCAAGCCTTGATCAGGGCCTCTTGTGTGGCCATCCCTTGCTCACGCAATTGGTTGGTGAATTCCACAATCAAAATGCCGTGCTTGGTGATCAACCCGACCAGCGTGATCAGACCAATTTGTGAATACACGTTCAGCGAGCCTCCCGTGAACTTGAGGGCCAGCAGCGCCCCAATCATGGACAAGGGCACCGACAACATGATGACAAAGGGGTCGATGAAACTCTCAAACTGGGCCGACAACACCAAAAAGATGAAGAACAGCGCCAGCACAAACACGATGACCAAGGCCCCTTGCGAGTTTTTGAATTCACGCGAGGTGCCGTTCAGCTCGGTGGTGTAACCCGGCTTCAAGAGCTTGGCGGAGGTCTCCTCCATGAACTTGATGGCTTCGCCCAAAGAGTAATCGGGGGCCAAGTTGGCGGTGATCGACACCGAGCGACGTTGACCAAAGTGGTTCAACTCTCGAGGCGAGACACTTTCGCGCACCTTCACCAAACTCGACAACGGGATCATGGTGTCGTTGCGACCACGCACCTGAATCACATCAATGTCATCAGGCGTGTTGCGGCTGGCTGTGGGGGTTTGCACAATCACGTCATATTGCTCGGCGTCGCGCTTGTAGCGCGTGACCACTCGCCCACCCAACATGGTTTCGATGGTTCGTGCCACCACGTCAATGCTGACCCCCAGCTCGGCGGCCTTCACACGGTCCACCTCGACACGCAACTCGGGCTTATTCAAGCGCAAGTCGACATCGGGCGACAAAATGCCAGGGTTTTTGGCAATCTCATCCATCATCTGACGCGCCAGCGTGTTCAGGTTTTGGTAGCTGTCCGACGTCTGAATCACAAAGTTCAAGGGCCGCTCACGGAAGCCTTGTCCCAACGACGGAGGGGTGATGGGGAAGGCGTTGACACCCGGCAAGCCATTGAATTTGGCACCCATTTCACGGGCAATTTCGAGTGTGGTGCGCTTGCGCTCGTCCCAGTCCACCGCACGGTAAACCACCGAACCTTGGCCTACTGTGGGGTTGCCCATGTTGGCAAAGATGCGGTCGAATTCGGGATAAGACTGCCCAATTCTTTCAAGCGAGCGGGCATAACGGTCGGTGTACTCAAGGGTCGAGCCATCCGGGGCGTTGACCGTAGCCAAGATGGTGCCGCGGTCCTCCAAAGGCGCCAGCTCTTGCTTCATGGTGGGGTAAATCGTGGCAATGCCCACACCCGAACCAATCATCACCAACACCACCACCCAGCGCGCTCGGGTCAAGATGAAGCGCAACAAGGATTCATAGCCATTCGACAACGCCGTGAGCCATCGCTCCATGCTGCGGTCAAACCAACCCGGGTTGGGGTTGTGGCGCAACAACTTCGAGCTGAGCATGGGCGACAAGGTGAGGGCCACAAAACCTGACACCACCACCGCACCGGCCAGCGCCAGCGCAAACTCGCCAAACAATTTGCCGGTGCGTCCCGGCGTGAAAGCCAAGGGTGCAAAAACCGCCGCCAAGGTCATGGTCATGGCGACCACGGCAAAGCTGATCTCGTGCACCCCTTTGATGGCCGCAGAAAACGGATCCAGACCCTCTTCAATGTGCCGATAAATGTTTTCAAGCACCACAATCGCATCGTCCACCACCAGACCAATGGCCAGCACCAGCGCCAGCAAAGTCAGGGTGTTGATGGTGAAGCCGGCCAAGGCCATCATGGCAAAAGCGCCAATCAAACTGACCGGAATGGTGATGATGGGAATGATCGACGCACGAACGGTGCGCAAAAACACAAAGATCACCAAGGCCACCAACACCACCGCTTCGACGATGGTCTGGAACACGTTCTTGATGGACTTGTCAATGAAAACCGAGTTGTCGTTGGCCACATTGATGGACATGTCGCCCGGCATGTCGGCCTTGATGCGCGGAATCATCTCGCGCACCCCCTTGGACAACTCCAACGGGTTGGCCGTGGCCTGACGGATCACGCCGGCAGAAATGGCAGATTGGCCATTCAGGCGAACCAAGCTGCGGTCACTGGCAGCATCTTCTCTAATTTGGGCTACATCGCGCAGCTTGATAGGAAACCCATTCACCGTGCGAATGACGATCTCGCCAAACTGACCGGGGCGTGTGAGGTCGGTTTGCGCCGACACACTGAATTCGCGGCTGTTGGACTCAATGCGGCCAGCGGGCAACTCCAGGTTGTTACGGCGAATGGCGTCTTCGACATCTTGCGGCGTGAGTTTGTAAGAGGTCAAACGGGCTGGATCCAACGACACCAACATGGCGTATTTGCGTTCACCAAAAATACGCACATCGGCCACACCTGTCACGGTCTGCAAGCGGGGCTTGACGACGCGGTTCACCAAGTCGTTGATCTGCAAGGCGTTCAGGGTGTCGCTCGAAAAGGCCAACCAAATGACAGGAAACGCATCGGCCTCCACTTTGGCAATGACCGGCTCGTCAATGGCTTGCGGCAAACGGCTTCGCACACGCGAGGTCCGGTCTCGCACTTCGGCCGCTGCCGTGTCGGCGTCTTTTTCAAGGCGGAAACGCACGGTGATTTGCGACTGCTCGGCTCGGCTGATGGAGGTGATGACGTCCACCGCATCAATGCCGGCAATCGAGTCCTCCAGCGTCTTCGTCACCTGCGACTCGACCACTTCGGCCGATGCACCCACATAGCGGGTGGTCACTGTCACGGTGGGTTCGTCGATTTTGGGATATTCACGCAGCGACAGGCTTTTGAAACTGACCGCGCCCACCAGCATGATCAGCAAGGACATGACCACGGCCAGAACAGGCCGTCGGATGGAAACTTCAGAAAGCTGCATCGGGGCCCCTCAAGCATGGATTAGGCCCTGACAAAGCCTTGTTCGCTGGCCCTTTCGAGCCGGGTGCTGCGGCAGAGGCCACGGTTGTGGGTCCACCCTTGGCTGCTGGTGCAGCGGCGCTTGATGCTGCTGCGCCTTGGGCAGGTGCCGATGCTCCGGCTTGGGCTGGAGCGGCCCCACCTGGAGCACCTGGAGCAGCTGCCGCACCGGGCTTGTTGCCCCCACCCTGCGACATGTCCACCACGCGCACTGCGGTGCCATCTTTTTGCAAACGCTGGTGTCCCGCAGTGACGACGGTGTCACCCTCGGCCAAGCCCTCCAAAATTTCGACTTTGCCGGGTTGGCGCAAACCCGTTTTAACGGCCACGCGCTCAGACACCAAGGTGTCGGGTTTGTCGCCCGCCACAACTTTGACCACAAAGGTGCGGCCGCCTTGAGGAATGATGGCCTCTTCGGGAATGATCAAAGCGTTTTCGCGCGAACCAAAAACGGCTGTCACGCGGGCGAACATGCCGGGGCGCAGTTGTTGTTGGCGGTTGTCAATGCAGGCACGCACACCCACCGAGCGACCATTGGCCTCGATCAAGGGGTCTATCGCTTGCACCACGGCCGTGAACGGACGGCCGGGCAAGGCATCGATGCTCAGCTGTGCTTTTTGTCCGGTGCGAATCTTGGCCTGAAAACGCTCGGGCAGTCGGAAGTCGAGCAACACCGCATCCATGTCTTCCACGTTGACCATGTCCGCGCCATCTTTGAGGTAATCGCCCACGTTGACCTGCTTGAGACCAGTGGTGCCGTCAAAGGGGGCCAACACTTTCAAGCGCTGCAAAGTGGCCTCGGCCAGCGCCATCTTGGCACGCGAGACTTCGAGGGCCGCGGCACTTTCATCCAGCGAACGCTTGCTGATGAAGTTTTGGGTCACCAATTCTTGGTTGCGCTTGTGGTTGGCCTCGGCAATGGACAGCTCGGCTTTGGCCTGCGACAACTGCGCCTGTTGCAGTTGATCTTCAAACTGCACCATCACTTGGCCTTTGCGCACACGCTGGCCGTCGGTGAAATAAATGCTCTTGATGCGTCCGCCCACTTCGGGCCGCATCATGACGCCTTGACGTGAACGCAAACTGCCCACGGCTTGGGTTTCGTCCACCAAGGTCATGGCCTGCACTTTGGCCACTTCGACTGCAGGCGGTCTTGCCGGAGCGCCACCGGGGGCTGCACCTGGAGCACCGGCACCTGGCGCGCCGGGCGCAGAGGCTGATGCAGCGGGTGAGGAAGAGGCTGAAGCAGCGGGTGCAGCGCCATCAGCGTTGGCCGGTTTGTTTTGCCACCACCAAGCGGCACCCGAAGCACCGCAAATACCGACCAATGCCAACACGGCATATGTTTTTTTATAAGCCATTCAGATATCTCTTAGAGGTTGTTTTGAACCATCGTCCAGAATGTAACAGCGAGAACCAATAAATCCAACGGAACTGCCAATGGGCCTTGGCGGCTCTAAAAGCCGCTTCAACGGCCCAAAGCTTTGTCTACGCCTTGGTTGGCAAGGGCGTCTGCACGTTCATTACCAGGGTCGCCATTGTGGCCTTTTACCCAGCGCCATTCAATGCGGTGTCCCGAAGAGGACACCACGGCATCCAGTTTTTGCCACAGATCAGCGTTCTTCACAGGTTGTTTGGCTGCAGTCCGCCAGCCACGGGCTTTCCAGCCATGAATCCACTCAGTAATACCTTTGCGTACATATTCGCTGTCCAGATAAAGCGTGACCTGGCAGGGGCGCTTCAATGCACTCAACCCTTCAATGACGGCCGTCATCTCCATGCGGTTGTTGGTGGTGTTCAACTCACCGCCAAAAAGCTCTTGAACATGCTGGCCTGACTGAAGGCGAACCCCCCAGCCCCCAGGTCCTGGGTTGCCTTTGCAGGC
>JBEGTA010000016.1:0-3304 GCA_041179665.1 Pseudomonadota bacterium | reverse complement strand
ATTTTGGCCCGCGCCATCGCGCCCGATTTGGCCAAAGCATTCGGCCAACAATTTGTCATTGAAAACAAAGGCGGTGCCGGTGGCAACTTGGGGGCAGAGCAAGTGGCCAAGTCGGCCGGTGACGGTTACACGCTGCTCATGGGCACGGTCGGCACCCACGGCATCAACCGCGCTTTGTACGCCAAGCTGCCCTACGACCCCTTCAAAGACTTTGCTCCCATCACTTTGGTGGCTGGCGTGCCCAACGTCATGGTGATCAACGCCGACAAAGCGGTGGCCAACAAAATCAACAGCGTCAACGACTTCATCCAATACGCGCGTGCCAACCCCGGCAAGCTCAACATGGCATCCAGTGGCAATGGCACTTCCATTCACTTGGCGGGCGAGTTGTTCAAGTCGCAAACCCGCATCTTCATGACGCACATTCCTTATCGCGGCTCGGGCCCTGCGCTGATGGATTTGGCCGGTGGCAGCATGGATGTCATGTTTGACAACTTGCCCTCGGCCATGCAGCTCATCAAGGCCGGCAAGATCAAGGCACTGGCGGTGACCAGCAGCCAACGCTCTGCCGCCATACCCGAATTGCCCACGGTTGAAGAGGCTGCGGGTTTGAAGGGTTTTGAAGCCAGCAGTTGGTTTGGCTTGTTGGCCCCCGCTGGTACGCCGGCCGATGTGGTCAACCGCATTCAGCAAGAAGTGGCCAAGTCATTGGCCTCTCCAGCCATGAAAGAGCGCTTGGCCACCTTGGGGGCCATTCCCAGTGGCAACACGCCCGCGCAGTTTGCAGCGCTGATTGAAGCTGAACACAAAAAGTGGGCCGAGGTCGTGAAGGCTTCTGGTGCCAAGGTCGATTGATGCAGTGGTTTGAAGGCTTCGAGCGGCTGACCACCGAGGTCGCTGGCTTGCCCGTGTGTTTTCGCCGCACGGCCGATTGGGCGCAGCAAACGCATCTGCCGGTGTTGGTGTTGTTGCACGGTTTTCCGCAAACGCATGTCATGTGGCACCGCGTTGCCCAACAGCTGCGCGGCCGCTACCGCTTGGTCATGCCCGACTTGCGTGGCTATGGTGACTCGTCGCACGAAGTGGGTGACGCCCAGCACGCGCACTACAGCAAACGCGCCATGGCGCAAGAGGTCATCGGCTTGCTCGATGCGTTGGGTGTTAACGATTTCTTTTTGTGCGGGCATGACCGAGGAGGGCGTGTCGCGGATCGGCTCGCGTTAGACCACGCCAGCCGTGTGCGCAAACTCTGTGTGATCGACATCGCCCCCACATTCGACATGTATGGTGCGCATTGGGGCAAGTCGCCAAGTGTCACGGGCCCAGTGGCAGATCCTTACTTCGCTTTTGCACAGGCTTATTACCACTGGTTTCACCTGACCCAACCTGCGCCACTGCCTGAAACCATGATTGGCGGCAACCCTAAAACCTATTTGCATGCCAAGTTGGGTGGTTGGGGCAGCCAAGGCATGGGCTATATCGAACCCGAGGCGTTGGCCGAATACGAGCGCGCTTTTTGCAACCCAGCCCTCAACCGCCAAGGGTGGTCAGCCGCCATTCACAGTGCGGCCGAAGACTACCGCGCCAGTGCGGGCATTGATTTGCAACACGACCAAGACAGCCGCCAACGCGGCGACAAAATCGCTTGCGACACGATGGTGTTGTGGGGCGAGCGTGGGGTGGTCAACCGCATGTTCGCGCCGGTTGACTTATGGCAAGCGCAATGTGCGGGCCAAGTTCAAGGGCAGTTGATGGCAGCGGGCCATTTCATTCCCGAAGAGTTGCCCCAAGCCACCAGCGATGCACTGGCGGCGTGGATGGTGTGAGGCTGAGGGGGAGCTTCTAGAGCCGTGATGCTGCCCGCAGCGTCATCAGGCGCCGCAACATTTTTTAAATTTTTTGCCACTGCCGCACGAGCAGGGATCGTTGCGCCCCGGTGTCGCGTCTTTGATGACTTGCGTCACACGCGGCCCAATGTTGCGCCAAATTTCGCGCAAGTCATACACCGCCCACAGCGCTTCACCGTAGGCGTTCAGTCTGCTCTCGCTCACGCTGGGTGGGCCGTCTTCTGACAAGGCCGACAAGGTGGGCACGTCCGCATCGTCTTCGGTCAAGGCCACGATGGCTTCCAACGACAAGTCGTGCCACTTGGCGGCATCTTTGTCTTTGGGGGTGGCCCACTCATCGGGCCAGTTTTCAACTGCAAACATAAATCCCAAAGCCCAGACTTGGGCAAATGCAGGGATCTCGCTGTCGTCAATTTCTTCTCGCTCCTCTGGGGGCAGCGAGGCAATCGCGCCGCGCACGTCCATCACTTCTGGCGCATAGGCTTTGTCGTCATCCAGTGCCTCGACCGGGGTGTCGAGCGCAAGACGAACTTCGTCAAAACGCCGCTGCCACAAGGCCAGAAATTGCTCGCGTTGTGCGGCATCGGCAAAGCTGCCGCCCTCGGCTTCATCCGGATCAATGCCGAGCAACATGGGCAGCCACTCGTCCACGGGAATCGCGCGCCGACTGCAGACCAGCGCCGCCATAAAGCCCTCACAAAACTCCCACTGCGGGGTTTCATCAAACCGCTCGCGCAAGTCGTCCAAGATGTTGTCGAGGGTGTCAAAGTCTTCGGCTTCCAAGCCTGCGGTGGTGTTCATGAGGGTTCTCTAAAGAGCAAAAAATTTCTCAGGGGGCTGGGCGTTTTCAGGCGATCGGTGCGGGGTTGAGCATCACCCCACAGCGTTCCAGTCGCTTGCGCATGCGCAGCACGTGGTGGTCTTTGCTGTGCAATGCCGCGCAGTGGGTCACGGCCAAGTCAATGAATTTTTGGTCGTCTGGGTCTTTGCAGACACAGGGGGCTTTGGGTGCGTCGGGCTGCAGTTGCGCCCAGTGGTCAAAGTGGCTCAGCACCTGGCTGGCAGGCAGCTCGCGGTGCGTGAGGCGTTTCACAATTTGCGGGTAGGTCAGCACGCGGGCCAGCTCTTCGCGCATGGCAGCGGTGGCCAACCAGTGGGTGTGTCCTGACTCAAGGCTTGCACGCAGCGCTTCGGCCTGGGGTTCGTCAAACACCCACAGGTCGAGCACGATGTTGGTGTCCAGCACGCGCCGTGTTGGCGCGTTATTGGCCGAAGCGGCGTTCATGGAGCTGCGTTTGCAGGGCTTGAAGGCCCTGAAAGAGAGTCGTTCGCCGATTCTGTGGGGTTGCGCTTGAGGCTGCCTTTGATCATGTCAAAGCGGAACAGTCGGCATTCGATGGGGCCGTTCCACATCGGCACGCGGCGCGACTCTTTGAGGCGCATCTTGCTGGGCAGTT
>JBEGTA010000015.1:0-3800 GCA_041179665.1 Pseudomonadota bacterium | reverse complement strand
CCGGCTAAATCGTCTTCGGTCGACAACTCCAAGGCATCCACCCCTGCGTGGGCAAATGACTCGGCCAGTTGCTGCTCTCTCTTTTCAACGGTTTGGGCATAACGGGCTCTGAACTTTGCGTTGGTGGTGTCCAGCAACAACTGCTCGGCGGTTTCTGGGTCTTGCAGCAACACCAAGCCTGCGTTGGGCAGATCGATTTCTGCGGGGTCTAATAACCGCACCGCCACCGTTTCATGTCGTTGGCCCAAAGCGCTCAATTCGGTGGCCCAGTTGAATTCCCCCATGAAGTCAGACACGACAAACACACTGGACCGGCGTTTCAACAAACCATTGGCTTTTCGCAGCCAATCGGTCAATCGGGTTTGATGCGTTTGTTGGGTGGCGGGCGAGGTTTCTAAGACATGCAACAGGTGCAACAAGTGGCGGCGGTGCATGCGTGCCGGAATAACCTTGTACCCATCAGGCTCCGCGGGGTTTAACACCAGTGCGCCGATGCGATTGCCGCGTTTCATGAGCAGCTTGGCCATCACGCCCACAAAGCGCAGCATCACATCGCGCTTGCTGACGCCGGTGCTGCCAAAGTCCATTGAGCCACTCAAGTCCAGCAAAAACCACGCGGTGATTTCTCGGTCTTCTTGGTGCTCACGCACAAAGGGCGTTTGCATGCGCGCGGTCACATTCCAGTCGATGTGCCGCACATCGTCATGCGCTTGGTATTCGCGCAGGTCGGCCAGTTCCAAGCCCGACCCTCTGAACAGGGTGCGGTGATCGCCTTGAAGCAAACCGTCCAGCCTTCGGATAACGGTCCACTCCAATTGCTGCAGCAAGGCTTCAGCGGACATGCGCTTCCAGCGGTTGGTCTGGCATGGGCACGGCGCGCATGACCTCTTGAATCAATGACTCTGCATTTTTGCCTTCGGCCAAAGCGCTGTAGGACAAGACCAAGCGGTGCCTCAAAACATCCGGCACCAAATCGGCCACGTCTTGCGGCAAAGCGTAATCGCGGCCGCGAAGCAGCGCCAAGGCTCGCGCTCCCTCGATGAGGCTGATGCTGGCTCGGGGACTGGCACCAAAGCTGATCAGCCCCTTGAGAGATGCCAAGCCATATTGCTCGGGCACACGGGTGGCCGACACAATTTTGACGGCGTATTGCACCAAGCTGGGGTCTACATAGCCGTGGCGGCATTGAATTTGCAGCGCTTGAAGTTCTTCTAAGCTCACGACGCCAGTGGCCTTGGCGTTGCCAGAGATCACCCGTTGGACGATGACAAATTCTTCGTCTTCAGTCGGGTAGTCCACCAGCACCTTCATCATGAAGCGGTCCACTTGCGCTTCGGGCAGCGGATAAGTGCCCTCGGTCTCGATCGGGTTTTGTGTCGCCATGACCAAAAAGGGTGAGGGCACACGGTGCGCTTGTCCTGCGATGGTGACTTGGCGCTCTTGCATCACTTCCAGCAGGGCGCTTTGGACTTTGGCAGGCGCCCGGTTGATCTCATCGGCCAACAGCAAATTGGCAAAGACAGGGCCGAGCACGGTGCTGAATTCGCTGGTTTGCTGATTGAAGATGCGGGTTCCGATCAAATCGGCGGGCAGCAAATCGGGCGTGAATTGGATGCGGCTGAAACTGCCGTTGAGTGATTTGGCCAAGGTGTTCACGGTGAGTGTTTTAGCCAGGCCGGGCACCCCTTCAATGAGCAAATGGCCTTGTGCCAACAAAGCAATCAACACGCGCTCTAAAAAAACATCTTGGCCGACCACCACCCGTTTCACTTCATACAACAAGCGTTGCATCAAGGCGGCTGCTTTTTCAGGATCGGTTTGGTGTGGGAGCCTTTCGGCGCCGCGCCAAACTTCATTTGCCATCGTCATAGGGGTTCCTTTGAAACTTAAAAAGGGGGCAAACCGACCGCGCTGCCGGCACTCTCAATGGTGGTGGCAAAGCCAATGCCAATGAAGGTGCGGGCGGATGTGGGGTTCAAGATGGCCGTGACAATGCCCACCACCTCGCCTGATGCGTTGACCAACGGGCCACCGGAGTTGCCGGGGTTGGCGGCGGCGTCAAACTGAATCAAGCCTTTGAGCATTTGCTGACCGTCGGGCGATTTGAAGTTTCGATTCAGGCCAGACACCACGCCCGATGACACTGAAGGGCCGATGCCATAAGGAAAGCCGACCGCCACCACCATGTCGCCGGGAAGCAGTTGTTGGCTCGAGCCCAAGATGGCCGCCTCTAAATCGTCTGGAATTTTTTGTGGCTTCAGCACGGCCAAATCTTTCTCGGGCTGGGCGCCGACCAAAATGGCTTCGGTTTCTGTGCCATCGAAAAACGTGACGCGCAGTTTTTTAGCGCCAGCCACCACATGAAAGTTGGTCAAAATCGTGCCATCGTCCTTGATGACGACCCCCGTGCCGACGCCACTCTCGATGTCTGCTTCTTTGTTTTTCGGGTCTTCGGCCAAAGCCACAACCCGCACCACAGAACCTTGAACGGCCGCGGCAGCTTTGCTGCTGGCTGAGGGCAATTCTTTCGAATTCAGGGTGTGCAAGACGGCAGCATCAATGTCCTTTTGTGTGAGGACTTGCCGGCGTTCAAAGGCGTTAGAGAAAACCCCCATGCCCAACAAACAGGCCAATACGCCGAGCAGAAACATGGCGGCCCAGTCGGATCGGCTGGTGATTTTTTTGATGCCGAAAAAGCGGCTTGGGGGGGAATTGGAGGGAGAGGTGGCGGGGGAGGTGAGTGTGGCTGTGGCAGTGGTGGCCGAAACTGATGCCGATGCTGAATTGGGCGCAGAGCCCGCTTGATCCAGCGTGGGCCGATTCGTCTCAGGTGCGAGTACGCCGTTTCCCAAGGAACGGCGACTTTTGCTGAAAACTGCATCACGTTTCATAATTGCCCGCAAGCATAAGCGTCAATGTTAAATTGGCGAAACTGGCTTAAACCCTGATAAAGATGCAATTCTTACAGCCCCTCATGCTTTGGTCATTTTTGCTGATGCCATTGGTAGCGGGCGTGTATGTGTGGCTTTTGCGTCGCAAGCGCCAACAGGTGGTGTCGTTTTCGGCGGTCTCGTGGATTTTGCAAAACATCGAGACCCCTTCAGCTTGGCGGCGCCATTTGCCGCCCGCGCTGTTGTTTGTGGCCATGGGGCTGTTGTTGTTAGCCGCTGCCCGGCCCGTGGCGCGCGTCACTTTGCCCGCCGATTACATGACCCTGGTGATGGCCTTGGATGTGTCGCGCAGCATGCTGGCCGAAGATGTCGAGCCCAGCCGCATCAAGGCGGCGCAAAAGGCGGCGAAAGATTTTTTACAAGATTTGCCACCCAATATCCGAGTGGGCATCGTGTCTTTTGCCGCCAACGCCCAAGTGGTGCAGCACGTCACACCGCAACGCGAAGAATTGGTCAATGCCATTGACCGGTTTCAGTTGCAGCGAGGCACCGCCACAGGCAGTGGGTTGTTGATGGCGTTGGCCACTTTGCGGCCAGAGGCCAAGCTGGATTTGGAATCGGTGCTGTACCCCTCCGGCCAAAATGGTTGGGGCGGCGGCGCTGGGGGCGACCCGAACAACAGCGCGCGCAGTTTGGATGCCAAGCCAATGGAAAATGAGCGCAAGCCCGAACCCCCCGGCTCGTTCAAGGGGGGGGCCATTGTGTTGCTGACCGATGGCCGCAGAACGGCGGGCCCAGACCCCTTGTGGGCGGCGCAAAAAGCAGCCGACTTGGGCGTGCGCGTTTACACGGTGGGGTTTGGCACACCGAACGGCTTCATTCCGGGCTTTGAGGGCTCTTCGTTTTATG
>JBEGTA010000014.1:0-4289 GCA_041179665.1 Pseudomonadota bacterium | reverse complement strand
CGTCTTCGGCAATGCCATGGCCAAAGCCTTGGTAAGCCATGTCCAAAAATGCGGTCAGGCCTTTGGCCTTGACCACGGCAATCACTTGGTCCCATTGGGCATCGGTGATGTCATAGCCAGTCGGGTTGTGGCAGCAAGCGTGCAACACCACAATGGTGCCGGCGGCGGCTGCGTTCAGGCTGGCCAACATGCCCTCAAAGTTCACGCCCCGTTTGGCCGCGTCGTAGTAGGTGTAAGACTCAACTTCAAAACCCGCGTTGACAAAAATGGCGCGGTGGTTTTCCCAGCTCGGGTCCGAGATCATGACCTTGGCCTTGGGGCTGACTTTTTTCAAAAAGTCGGCGCCAATCTTCAGGCCGCCGGTGCCGCCAATGGCCTGAACCGTCGACACGCGGCCCGACTTCACCACATCCGAGTCAGCGCCAAAGACCAAGGCTTTGACCGCGTTGTCATAGGCCACGATGCCGTCAATCGGCAAGTAACCGCGGGCGGTGGGGGTGGCCATCATGGTTTTTTCTGCGGCTTGGACGCACTGCAGCAGAGGCAATTTGCCGTTGTCGTCGAAATACACGCCCACACCCAAGTTCACTTTGTTGGGGTTGGTGTCGGCGTTGAATTGTTCGTTCAGGCCCAAAATCGGGTCGCGGGGGGCCATTTCGACGGCGGAAAACAGAGACATGAAAAGTCCTTGGATTGTGTTCAGTGTTGGCAGGAAACCCGATCCTCGGTTAGGCTTTCGGGTTGACCCTGATTTTAACGGTCCCCGCTGCCCGATTTGAGCCGACCGCCCATACAAAAGATCCAACCCGTGTCTGAATCCCCCTTAGTCGAAGCCATTCCCGATGCCGAAAAGTACGCGGCAGGCACATTTGTCAGCTACCCCGGCTCGCCCTTTGAGCTGTACCAACCCTATCCACCGGCTGGCGACCAGCCCGTGGCGATTGCGCAATTGGTTGAGGGGGTGCAAGACGGCGAGGTGTTTCAGACCCTGTTGGGCGTGACCGGCTCGGGCAAAACCTTCACCATGGCCAACGTCATTGCCCAGCTGGGGCGGCCGGCCATTGTGTTTGCGCCCAACAAAACACTGGCCGCGCAGTTGTACAGCGAGTTCCGTGAGTTTTTCCCCAAAAACGCGGTCGAGTATTTCGTCAGCTACTACGACTATTACCAGCCCGAAGCCTATGTGCCGCAGCGCGATTTGTTCATTGAAAAAGACAGCGCCATCAACGAGCACATCGAGCAAATGCGGCTGTCCTGCACTAAAAGCATCATGGAGCGACGCGATGTGGTGATCGTGGCCACCGTCTCGGCCATTTATGGCATTGGCGAGCCCGAGAGCTACCACCGCATGATCATGACGCTGCGCACCGGCGACAAGCTGGGCCAGCGCGATGTCATTGCGCAACTGATTCGCATGCAATACCAGCGCAACGACATGGAGTTCAGCCGGGGCCACTTTCGCGTGCGCGGCGACACCATCGATGTGTTCCCGGCCGAACACTCTGAGCTGGCCATTCGCATCGAGCTGTTTGACGACGAGATCGACAGCCTGCAACTGTTTGACCCGCTCACCGGGCGCATTCGGCAAAAGATTCCGCGCTTCACCGTTTACCCCTCCAGCCATTACGTGACGCCGCGCGACAAAGTGCTGGCGGCGGTCGAGACCATCAAGGTTGAACTGGCGCAACGCCTGAAAGAGTTGGTGGGCATGGGCAAGTTGGTCGAGGCGCAGCGGCTTGAGCAACGCACCCGCTTTGACCTCGAAATGTTGTCTGAGGTGGGCCACTGCAAAGGCATTGAGAACTACACCCGTCATTTGTCGGGCGCAGCCCCTGGCGATCCGCCCAGCACGCTGACCGACTACATGCCGCCTGACGCCATCATGTTTCTGGACGAAAGCCACCAGATGATTGGCCAGCTGAACGCCATGTACAACGGCGACAAAGCGCGCAAAACCACGCTGGTCGAATATGGCTTCCGTCTGCCCAGTGCACTGGACAACCGGCCCCTTAAATTTGAAGAATTTGAAAAGCGCATGCGCCAATGCATTTTTGTATCGGCCACCCCAGCCGACTACGAAAAAACGCACGCGGGCAAAGTGGTCGAGCAAGTGGTGCGCCCCACAGGCCTGGTGGATCCGCTGGTGGAAGTGCGCCCCGCCACGCACCAGGTTGACGACGTGTTGCAAGAGATCCGCATTCGGGTCGACAAACACGAGCGGGTGCTGATCACCACGCTGACCAAACGCATGGCCGAGCAGCTCACCGACTATTTGACCGACAACGGTGTGAAGGTGCGCTATCTGCACAGCGATGTGGACACCGTGGAGCGGGTCGAGATTTTGCGCGACCTGCGCTTGGGCGCTTTTGACGTGCTGGTGGGCATCAACCTGCTGCGTGAGGGGCTGGACATTCCCGAGGTCTCGCTGGTGGCCATTTTGGACGCCGACAAAGAAGGCTTTTTGCGCGCCGAGCGCAGCTTGATTCAAACCATTGGCCGGGCCGCCCGCAACCTGAACGGGCGCGCCATTTTGTATGCCGACCGCATCACCGAGTCCATGAAAAAGGCCATGGGCGAGACCGAGCGTCGTCGCATCAAGCAAATTGCACACAACGAGGCGCACGGCATCACGCCCCAAAGCATTGTGAAGCGAGTGAAAGACTTGATTGACGGCGTGTACAGCGAAAAGTCGGGCAAAGAAGCCGAGCGTTTAGAGCAAGCCGCACTGCAGCGCGCCGCGGTTGAGGACATGAGCGAAAAAGACATTGCCCGCGCCATCAAGCAGCTCGAAAAGCAAATGATGGAGCACGCCCGCAACCTCGAGTTTGAAAAAGCTGCCCAAGTGCGCGACCAATTGGGCATCCTCAAGGCGCAAGCCTTTGGGGCGCCGGGGGGCGACAACGTGGTGCCTTTGATTCGGGCCTGAATAACCCCTTAACCCGAGTGATTTGATCGGGATTGCGTTATACTTGACTCGTTTAGTCGGGAACCTGCGGTCGCAGGGCTTGGGCCGAACTTTCAACCACCAGGAGCCTGCCATGCGTCTCACCACCAAAGGCCGTTTTGCCGTCACCGCCATGATCGATTTGGCTTTGCGTCAAGACGCAGGCCCCGTTACGTTGGCGGCCATCAGCCAGCGGCAACAGATTTCGCTGTCTTATTTAGAGCAGCTTTTTGGCAAATTGCGCCGCCACAACTTGGTTGAGTCGACCCGCGGCCCCGGCGGCGGCTACACCTTGGGACGCAAATCCACCGAAATCACCGTGGCCGACATCATTTTGTCGGTCGACGAACCCATTGACGCTACCCACTGCGGCGGCAAAGAAAACTGCCATGGCGGCGACAGCCGTTGCATGACACACGACCTGTGGGCCTCGCTCAACTCCAAAATGGTCGAGTTTTTGGATTCCGTTTCGCTGCAAAAGCTGGTGGACGACCAACTCGCCAAAGGCCTGGTGGTGGACGCCAAGCCCCACATCAAGCGCGCCATTTCTGCCATGCCGGTGGTCAAACCTATCCGCGTGACGGGCCCCAACTCGGTGTTCGAGTTGGGCACCGTGTTTGCCAAATCCTGATCATTTTTCTGAACAATCAAAAGAAGTCGTCCACATGACCACCCCACATTTCCCGATTTACCTCGACTACGGCGCGACCAACCCCTGCGACCCCCGCGTGGTCGACGCCATCGTGCCTTGGTTGCGTGAGCACTTTGGCAACCCCGCATCTCGCAGCCACGCTTGGGGCTGGGAAGCCGAAGCCGCCGTCGAAAAAGCCCGTGAATACGTGGCCGAATTGATTGGGGCCGACCCCCGTGAAATCGTCTGGACCAGCGGCGCCACCGAGTCCAACAACCTCGCCATCAAAGGCGCAGCGCACTTCTACAAATCACGTGGCAAGCACCTGATCACCGTCAAAACCGAACACAAAGCCGTGCTCGACACCATGCGTGAGTTAGAGCGCCAAGGCTTTGAGGTCACCTATATGGATGTGCAGGCCGATGGCCTGTTGAACATGGACGCGCTGAAAGCCGCCATTCGCCCTGACACCATCTTGATCAGCGTGATGTTCGTGAACAACGAAATCGGCGTGATTCAAGACGTCACAGCCATTGGCAACCTGTGCCGCGAAAAAGGCATCGTGTTCCATGTCGACGCCGCACAAGCCACGGGCAAGGTCGAGATCGACATGACCCAACTGCCCATCGACTTGATGAGCCTGGCCTCGCACAAAACCTATGGCCCCAAAGGCATTGGCGCTTTGTATGTGCGCCGCAAGCCCCGCATTCGCCT
>JBEGTA010000013.1:0-3213 GCA_041179665.1 Pseudomonadota bacterium | reverse complement strand
GGTTCGATAAGATTGGTGCCCAGAAGAGGACTCGAACCTCCACGATGTTACTCGCTAGTACCTGAAACTAGTGCGTCTACCAATTCCGCCATCTGGGCGCCTCAGGAATAAAGGATTGTATATCAAAAAAGCAGCTCCACCCAGCGGATTGCTGGAAGAAATTGAAGGCTCGGTCCAGGGTCACCGGGACGGTCACGGCTTCTTGATTCGCGACAACGGCGAGTCAGACATTTACCTGTCGCCCAACGAAATGCGCGCCGTTTTGCACCGCGATCGTGTCAAAGTGCGCATCGTTCGACAAGACCGCAAAGGCCGTCCGGAGGGGCGCATTGTTGAAATTCTGGAGCGCCCCGAGCAGCCCATCATTGGTCGCTTGCTGCATGAAGGTGGCTTGTGGTTGGTCGCCCCCGAAGACAAGCGTTACGGCCAAGATGTGATGATCCCCAAAGGCGCCACTGGCACTGCCAAGCCGGGTCAAGTGGTGGTGGTCGAATTGACTGAGCCCCCGGCCTTGTTTGGTCAGCCTGTGGGACGTGTGAAAGAAGTGCTGGGTGAGATTGACGACCCCGGCATGGAGATTGAAATTGCGGTGCGCAAATACAGCGTGCCGCACGAGTTTTCTGTGGCCTGTTTGGACCAAGCCAAAGGCTTGCCCGACAAGGTGTTGGCCAAAGACCGCAAGGACCGTGTTGATCTGCGCGACATTCCTTTGGTGACGATTGACGGTGAAGATGCACGCGATTTTGACGATGCGGTGTATTGCGAGCCTGCCAAAGTGGGTCGCGGCAAGGGGTGGCGCTTGTTGGTGGCCATTGCCGACGTGAGCCATTATGTGCAAACGGGCAGCGCCATCGATGTGGATGCTTACGACCGCGCCACCAGCGTGTATTTTCCGCGTCGGGTGATTCCGATGTTGCCCGAGAAATTGTCGAACGGCCTGTGCTCGCTGAACCCCGATGTGGACCGTTTGTGCATGGTCTGTGACATGCTGGTCAATGCCAAAGGCGATGTGCATGCCTACCAGTTTTATCCGGCCGTGATGCACAGCCACGCGCGGTTCACTTACACCGAGGTGGCAGCCATTTTGGCCAACACGCGGGGTCCTGAAGCTGCCAAGCGCAAAGACCGTGTGAACGACTTGATGAATCTGCAGGACGTTTACAAGGCGCTGCTCGCCTCCAGAGCGGTGCGAGGGGCAGTTGATTTTGAAACCACAGAGACCCAAATTGTTTGCGATGAAAGCGGTCGTATCGAAAAAATTGTGCCCCGCGTGCGCAACGAAGCCCATCGCTTGATTGAAGAAGCCATGTTGGCCGCCAACGTGTGCAGCGCTGACTTCATCCAGCAAGGCAAACACCCGGGCTTGTTTCGGGTGCACGAAGGCCCAACGGCAGAGAAAAAAGACATTCTGCGCAACTACCTCAAGGCCTTGGGTCTGGGCATCAGCATCAGCGATGACCCGCACACCTCTGAGTTCCAAAAAATTGCGCAGGCCACCAAAGACCGACCAGACGCGCAGCAGATTCACACCATGTTGCTGCGCTCGATGCAGCAAGCCATTTACACGCCCATGAACAGTGGGCACTTTGGCTTGGCGTATGAGGCGTACACCCATTTCACCAGCCCAATTCGACGCTATCCCGATTTGCTGGTGCATCGGGTGATCAAGTCCATTTTGTTGGGCCGCAAATACACATTGCCCAGCCTGCCTGTGCCGGGTGAGGCGCATGCCAAGCTCAGCAAACGGCTGGAGAAAAGCCGAGCAGCCAAAGGTGAAGCACCCGAGTCACCCTCACCGCGGGTCAAGATGTCTGCGGCCGATCAGCGTGCTTGGGAGGCCGCGGGCTTGCATTGCAGCGCCAATGAACGCCGCGCAGACGAAGCCAGCCGCGATGTGGAGGCTTGGCTGAAGTGCAAATACATGCGCGAGCATTTGGGTGAGGAATACGGGGGAGTGGTCTCCGCGGCTACCAGTTTCGGTATCTTCGTGACCCTCGACTCGTTGTATGTCGAAGGCTTGGTGCACATCACCGAGTTGGGTGGCGAGTACTTCCGTTTTGACGAATTGCGCCAAGAGTTGCGTGGTGAGCGTACGGGCATCCGTTATGCCATTGGCAGCCGAGTGCAAGTGCAAGTCAGTCGAGTGGATCTGGACGGTCGAAAGATCGACTTCCGTTTGGTCCATGCTGGCGATGACTTGGTGCCACGTGCCATGCGTGACAAAGGGGTGTCCACTGCCGCAGACACCGGGCGTGCCAAAAAACACGCCTCGCAAGACCGCCGTATGGCAGATGCTGAGCGCAACCGTTCTCCCATTCAAGCGCTCAAAGCGTCGGTGAAAAAAGCGGCGGCTAAGAAAAAAGGCAAGCGCCCACCCAAGCCCCGCCGCTGAAGCCCCCAAAAGCCAGATGGACCCATCTGGCTTTTTTGTTTCAGTTGAGCTTGCGTGCCAATTGGCTAGCGGTGAGCGGTTGATGAGCGGACCAATCGTTGGCCAATTGCCCGTGCTGGGCTACTGCAGAAAGTGCTGCGTCAAACGCACTCGCGCCCTGCGCCAAGCGTGCACCGATCAGACCTGCCAACACATCGCCTGTACCGCCAATGGCCAAGCGACCGTTGCCGGAGGTGTTGATGCGCGGAGTTTGACCTGGCGCGGCAATAACGCTGCCTGAGCCCTTCAACACCACGGTGCAATTGAACAGGCGCGCCAACCTTTGCGCGGCCAACAGTCGGTCTTGTTGGACTTCGGCCGTTTGAGTCTGTAGCAGCCGAACGGCTTCGAGTGGGTGAGGGGTGATGACGGTGGGTTGATGGGCACCACGTTGTTTGAGCAGGTCTTGCAGCATGGCGTCTTGCGCCAAGGCATTCAAGGCATCGGCGTCTAAAACCAATTGGGCGCTTTGTTGCAGCACTTCAGGCAGGGCTGCACGCACCGATTGCCCGCCGCCACAACCACACACCACACTCAGCTGGCGCAGCTCAAGTTGTCGCCAATCGCGCTGCATCATGTCAAATGGGGCAGATTCAAGCGCTTGACCTGAAAGCAAACTCAAGATCACGCGGCCAGCCCCCGCATGCACTGCCGCACTGGCGGCCAAAAGTGCAGCCCCTCGCATGCCGAAACCCTCTGAGCCAATGGACTCGCCCCCAATGACCGCCACATCCCCTTGCAGTCCTTTGTGACTGGCATGGCGATTCACACGATGGGGTGCG
>JBEGTA010000012.1:0-5585 GCA_041179665.1 Pseudomonadota bacterium | reverse complement strand
GGTCACCAAACTCTGGACCAGCAACATTGGTGCGGTGACCACGCCCTTGTTTGCATCGGTGCACGGCGAACACGTGGCGGTCGCTTCAACGCAAGGCCAAGTGGCCTTGATCCATGCCAGCTCGGGCCAAGATGTTTGGCGCATCAAATTGAACTCGCCTATTCAAGCGGGCGTCAGTGGCGACGGCAAACGGTTCGCAGTCATCACGCAAAACAACGACGTGGTCGCCATTGAGGCAGGTCAGGTGCTGTGGCGCTACCGCTTGGCGGCCTCCTCAAACACGGCCCCCTTGGTTGCTGGGGCGCGCGTTTTTGTGCTGACGGCTGACCGAACCGTCACGGCACTTGATGGCGCCACGGGCCAGAAACTCTGGTCGCAGCAGCGCAACAGCGAGCCCTTGGTGTTGCAACAATCTGGCATGTTGCTGCCTTTTGGCGACACCCTGTTGGTTGGTTTTGGCGGACGTTTGGCCTCGCTGAACCCCAACACCGGAGCCATTCGTTGGGAGACGCTGGTGAGCTCTTCTCGCGGCACCAATGAAGTCGAGCGCTTGGTGGACTTGGTGGGTGGGGCCAGCCGGCTGGGACAAACCATTTGTGTGCGGTCATTTCAGTCTGCCGTGGCTTGCCTAGATGGCCAACGCGGAAACCTGTTGTGGACCCGATCTGCACAGGGCTCTGAAGGCCTCGATGGCGATGAAAAATGGGTTTATGGCACCGAAGCCGACAGCAAAGTGGTGGCTTGGCAACGGCCTTCGGGCCAACCCCAGTGGACGCAAGACGCCTTGCGCTTTAGAGGCTTAACGGCGCCATTGGTGATGGGCGCATCGCTGGTGCTGGGGGATGACTTTGGCTTCGTTCATTTTCTGTCGCAACAAGACGGTAAAGCCATTCAGCGCGTGAGCACGGACGGCAGCGCCATCACCGGTAAGCCTGTGGCCGTTGGCAAAAATTTGGTGGTGGTGACACGCACCGGCGCCGTTTTCGGCTTTCAGCCCGAATGATCGATCGGAATATTTTTAAGTGAAACCTGTATTGGCCCTGGTGGGCCGCCCCAATGTGGGCAAATCAACGCTGTTCAACCGTCTCACCAAGAGCCGCGATGCCATCGTGGCCGATTTTGCGGGTCTGACCCGCGACCGCCACTACGGCAATGGCAAGCAAGGCCGGCAAGAATTCATTGTGATCGACACCGGCGGTTTTGAGCCAGACGCGAGCTCGGGCATTTACAAAGAAATGGCCAAGCAAACGCAGCAAGCGGTGGCAGAGGCCGATGTGGTGATTTTTGTGGTTGACGCACGGGGCGGCTTGTCAGCGCAAGACCACGACATTGCAAAATATTTGCGCAAGATCGGCAAGCCTTGTTTGTTGGTGGCCAACAAGGCCGAGGGCATGCTGGAAGGCATTCAGCTGACCGAGTTTTACGAACTGGGGCTGGGTGAGGTCTTGGCGATTTCAGCAGCGCACGGGCAGGGCACTCGGGGTTTGGTGGAAGTGGCGCTTGATTCGCTCCATTTGCCGGACGAACCCGAAGAAACCGAAGACGATCCCAGCATCGTCAAACTGGCGGTGGCAGGTCGTCCCAATGTCGGCAAATCCACCCTCATCAACACCTGGTTGGGTGAAGAGCGTTTGGTGGCTTTTGACATGCCCGGCACCACACGCGACGCGATTTCGGTGCCTTTTGAGCGCCAAGGTCAAAAATTCGAGCTGATCGACACGGCAGGCTTGCGCCGCAAAGGCAAGGTGTTTGAGGCCATCGAGAAATTCTCCGTGGTGAAGACTTTGCAAGCCATCGAGTCGGCCAATGTGGTGCTGCTGCTGCTCGATGCAGAGCAGGGAGTGACCGACCAAGACGCCCACATCGCGGGCTATGCCCTTGAAAGTGGCCGGGCCATGGTGCTGGCGGTGAACAAATGGGATGCGGTGGATGAGTACCAACGTCAATTGGTTCAACGCTCCATCGAAAACCGGTTGCCGTTTTTGAGTTTTGCCAACATTCACTTCATTTCAGCCAAAAAGCGTCAAGGCTTGGGGCCTGTTTGGGCCTCTATCGTTCAGGCGCACAAGTCGGCCATGTGCAAGATGAGCACCCCCATCTTGACCCGTTTGCTGTTGGAGGCGGTGCAGTTTCAAAGCCCGCAAAGAGGGGGCATGTTCCGCCCCAAACTGCGCTACGCCCACCAAGGTGGCATGAACCCACCCGTCATCGTGATCCATGGCAACTCACTGGAACATGTCACCGACACTTACAAACGATTCCTTGAAGGGCGCTTCCGCAAAGCCTTCAATTTGTCGGGGACGCCTCTGCGTATCGAGATGAAAACCTCGACCAATCCATACGCAGACAAAGAAGCCAGTTGAGATGTGAGGGCTTCGCTTAACGCCTGCCTTTCTGCTCTGACCCCTGTGGTAAGGTCACGGCTTCAAAACTTCTGAACACGGAGAATATCGTGAGCAACAAAGGTCAACTTTTGCAAGACCCGTTTTTGAACGCACTGCGTCGCGAGCACGTGCCGGTTTCTATCTACCTTGTGAACGGTATCAAACTGCAAGGCCAGATCGAGTCCTTTGATCAATATGTCGTGCTTTTGCGCAACACAGTCACCCAAATGGTTTACAAACACGCCATTTCGACCATCGTGCCCGGTCGCTCAGTGACCTTCAGCACACCCGAAACCGGCGAAATCACCGCTTAATTTTGGTGTTGCCCGACCGGCAGATGCGCTGCTCTGCCGGAGGCTTTTGATCTTGTCTGAATCCTCTTCTCACACTCCCGCGCCGACCTTGCTGGTCGGCGTTGACTTTGGCTTGCCGCATTTCGATGCGGACCTACAAGAGCTGGGTTTGCTGGCCGAATCGGGGGGTCTGAAACCCGTGGCCCGGTTGACCTGCAAACGCAAAGCCCCTGATCCAGCCTTGTTTGTGGGCAGTGGCAAAGCCGACGAGATCAAAGCTTTGGCCTTGATGCATGGCGCTGTCGAAGTGCTCTTTGATCAAGCGCTCAGCCCAGCCCAGCAGCGCAATTTGGAGCGGCACATTGGCCTACCGGTGAATGATCGGACGCTGTTGATCTTGGAAATTTTTGCCCAACGTGCGCGCAGCCACGAGGGCAAGTTACAGGTTGATTTGGCTCGACAGCAATACCTCAGCACTCGGCTGGTACGCCGATGGTCTCACTTAGAGCGCCAAAGCGGGGGTATCGGCCTGCGTGGTGGCCCCGGCGAAACCCAAATTGAGCTCGACCGACGCATGATCAACGATTCGATCAAACGCATCAAAGAGCGCTTGGTCAAAGTAAAAAAACAGCGCAACACCCAACGCCGTCAGCGAGAAAGACGGGACACCTTCAATATTTCGTTGGTGGGCTACACCAACGCTGGTAAATCGACGTTGTTCAATGCCTTGGTGAAAGCGCGGGCCTACGCGGCCGACCAGCTGTTTGCCACTTTGGACACCACCACGCGCCAGTTGTATCTGGGCGAAGCCGGTCGGTCGGTCTCCTTGTCGGACACGGTGGGGTTTATTCGCGATTTGCCGCACGGTTTGGTGGAAGCTTTTCAGGCCACACTGCAAGAGGCCACTGAGGCCGATTTGTTGCTGCATGTAGTGGACGCGGCGAACCTTGATTTTCCAGAGCAAATGGCCGAAGTGCAAAAGGTGCTGGCTGAAATTGGGGCGGACAAAGTGCCTCAGTTGTTGGTATTTAACAAGCTCGATGCTTTGCCGCCAGAACGCGCGCCATTGCTGATGCATGACCAATACGAGTTGGATGGCGTGGCCGTGCCGCGTGTATTTTTGAGTGCCCAAGCTGGCACGGGCTTGGACCTGTTGCGCACCGCCTTGTCTGACATCGTGAAAGCAGCCCTGCCGCCATCTGCCCCAGATTTCGAAGATCCCCGTGACTTAACCCGGGAATATCCGATGGATCTCACTTGAAGGCCCTCCGAATTCGGCACAATGCGTATTCGTCATTCTGACAAAGATAACTCACTATGAATTTTCACCTGCCAGCCCTGAGATGGTCCTTGCTTCCCGCAAAGATCCGAGGCATGTTCAACCTGAATGACCCACGCTGGGGTCGGGATGAGGGCAAGACGCCCACAGACTCAGACGCCAAACCTTCTGGGGATGTCCCTCCGCCCCCCGGGCCCAAGCCCGATGCGTGGCAACAGCCCCCCGGTCGCGGCCAGCAGCAACAAAGCGGCCCGCCCGATTTAGATGAACTGTGGCGCGATTTCAACCGCAAACTGGGCCAGCTTTTCGGCGGCAAAGGCGGCCAGCAGGGCCCCGGTGGTTCAGGCGGCTCTGGGGGTTCAGGCGGTGGATCTGGTGGGCCTGGTATTCCGGTTTTCTTCAAAAACCTGGGCTTGGGCGTGATCTTGGCTGCGGCTTTGCTGGTCTGGCTTGGCACCGGCTTTTTCATCGTGCAAGAAGGTCAGCAAGCGGTGATCACCCAGTTTGGCAAATACCACTCCACCGTAGGGGCTGGTTTTAACTGGCGCATGCCCTATCCGGTACAACGCCATGAACTGGTGTTCGTCACCCAAATCCGCTCGGTGGACATTGGGCGTGACAACATCATCAAGGCCACTGGTTTGCGTGAGTCGGCCATGCTGACTGAAGACGAAAACATCGTTGAAATCAAATTTGCCGTGCAATACCGTCTGAACGACGCACGGGCTTATTTGTTCGAAAGTCGCAACCCCACAGAAGCCGTGGTTCAGTCAGCTGAAACTGCGGTGCGTGAAGTCGTCGGCAAAATGAAGATGGACTCTGCCTTGGCCGAAGAACGCGATCAGATTGCCCCTCGCGTGCGGCAAAAAATGCAAACCATTCTCGACCGCTACAAAGTGGGCATTGAGGTGGTCGGTATCAACTTGCAACAAGGCGGCGTTCGCCCCCCTGAGCAAGTGCAAGCGGCATTTGACGATGTGCTGAAGGCGGGACAAGAACGCGAACGCGCTAAAAACGAAGCCCAAGCCTACGCCAACGATGTGATTCCACGCGCTGTGGGTGCGGCCTCGCGTTTGAAGGAAGAGGCCGATGCCTACCGTGAGCGCATCGTGGCGCAAGCCGAAGGTGACTCGCAACGCTTCAAGACCATCTTGCCTGAGTACCAAAAGGCGCCTCAGGTCATGCGTGACCGGATGTACACCGATACGATGCAGCAGATTTACAGCAATGTGACCAAGGTGCTGGTGGACAGCAAGCAGGGTTCGAACATGCTCTATTTGCCACTCGACAAAATCATGCAACAGGTTTCATCCGTGGTACCACCTGCAGTTGAGGCTGCCGCACCTGCCGCAGCGCCTGCCGGCGCCAATGGCGCAAGCAATGGGGCAGCCGACACCCGTTCGCGCGACCTGCAGCGTTCACGTGAACGCGATCCACGATAAGGACAAAGAAAATGAATCGCATTGGATTGTGGATTTCGACTTTGCTGTTGGGCTTTGTGCTCATCAGTTCAACGGTTTTTGTGGTCGACCAACGCCAATTTGGCGTGGTCTACGCTTTGGGGCAAATCAAAGAAGTCATCACCGAGCCCGGCTTGCACTTCAAGTTGCCGCCGCCCCTGCAAAACGT
>JBEGTA010000011.1:0-5558 GCA_041179665.1 Pseudomonadota bacterium | reverse complement strand
AGGCACAATACCGGCCATGTTTCACATCGTCCTCGTCGAGCCCGAAATTCCACCCAACACGGGCAACGTCATCCGCTTGGCCGCCAACACGGGCTGCACCCTGCATTTGGTTGAGCCGCTGGGTTTTTCAATGGATGACAAACACATGCGCCGTGCAGGGCTCGACTACCACGAGTACGCCGACTTGAGGCGGCATGCCGATTGGGCCACTTTTTTGGCCAACGAAAAACCCAACCCCCTGCGCATGTTTGCGCTGACCACCCGTGGCAGCGGCTCTGCACATGCGGTGGCCTACAAGCCGGGGGACTGGTTGGTGTTTGGTTCAGAGACTCGCGGCCTTTCGCCCGAATTGCGTGAGCAATTTGCCCCTGCACAACGCATCAGGTTACCCATGCGCGAAGGTCAACGCAGCTTGAATTTGTCTAACGCTGTGGCCGTGACGGTTTACGAAGCTTGGCGGCAAAATGGCTTTGCAGGCCAAGCGCCAGAAGCCCCCCGCGCGGTTCAATCGTAAAGTCGCACCAAGGACTCGGCCGCACACACCGGCTTGTCGCTGCCCTCGCGCTCCAGTGTCACATTCCATTGCAGTTGCAAACCGCCCCCTTCAATGGGCGTGGCCGAGTGCAACTGCATGTGCGCCCGCAAACGGCTGCCCACGGGCACTGGGGCCATGAAGCGAACTTTGTTCAAGCCGTAATTGACCCCCATGCGGGCCGACTGGACCACGATGGTTTTGTCGAAAAACTGCGACAGCAATGACAAGGTCAAAAAGCCATGCGCAATGGGCGCACCAAAAGGTCCGGCCTTGGCACGGGCCTCGTCCACATGAATCCACTGGTGATCACCGGTCGCTTCAGCAAACTGATTCACCTGCTGCTGCGTGATGCTCACCCACTCGGTGGTGGCCACGTGCTGTCCAACACAAGCGGCCAAGTCGGCCAAAGTTTCAAAGGTTTTCATACCTTCACTTTAGCCATCCGGCGCGCGCGCCGCTGTCGATGAAGAGACACATCAGCAGACGCGCCTGCTTGTGACTGAAGCAAGACTTATGGCTGGGGTGCAGCGTCTTGAGGCATCGTCTCTGGCCAAGTCAGTTGCACGCGCAAGCCCCCCAAAGCCAGACTTCGATCCACCGCAAGTTGCAAGTGGTAACGCTCTGCCAACCTTTGAACGATCGACCAACCCAGCCCACTGCCCGGCGCACCATTGCCTGGCACCCTGAAAAATCGATCGCCCAAGCGAGCCAAATCGGCATCGCTCAATCCCGGTCCACTGTCTTGCACCACCAGTTGCGTCGCTGACCCTGAAGACAACCAAGCCACCTGGATCTGCGCACCTACAGGGCTGTAACGTTCTGCGTTGTCCACCAAGTTACCCACCAGCACACCCACCCATTCAGGGGGCATCGCCAAAGGCAAAGAAGCTGGCGCATCGAGGCTGAGGGTTTGCTGTTTGGCCAGCGCTTGAGGGCCCAGTTCGGCCAAGATGGCTTGTGTTTCTAAAACCGCATCACAGCCGACCTCGTTTCGTGTGGCAGGGTCAGCATCCAAACGGGCCAACTGCAACAATTGCGCCACCAAGCGCGTGGCGCGATCGCACGCTTGCAATACCGCGTCGAGGGCCACTTGCCTTTCTGGGTCTTGTTGCGCGCCGCGCGCCACTTGGGCCTGCATGCGAATGGCTGCGATGGGGGTTCGTAACTCGTGGGCCGCATCGGCAGTGAAGCGTCGCTCGCCATCGATTTGGTGCGTCATCTGCTCAAACAACCGATTCAGTGCACGAACCAAGGGCCGCACTTCAGCAGTAACTGGGTCACTCAAGGGTTTGAGTGCGTCGGGGTGCCGCCTGGCCACCGATTGACTCAACCGACGCAAAGGAGCCAAAGACTGGTAAATAGTGCCGCCTATCAGCAGCGCCAAAACGGGCAAGGCCAGCAACATGGGCACGATGGCCGACTGCAAGCCGGCATGAAGAATGTCATTGCGGGCAGATTGCCGTTCAGCCACCAAAATCCAAACATCTGACTCACGGCCGGCGGTAGCAAACACCCGCCACAAAGCACCTGCATGCTGCTGTTCAGAAATACCGCTGTGTCCCCAGGGAGCTAAAGGTGTTTCAGGGGCTTCAGATGAACGCTGAATCAATTCCTGCTCGTGCCAAATTTGAAACGCCACACGCTGCTGGTATTTGTGTAACACAGCGGATGTGGTGAAGTCATCGTCATGCTCGTCATGGGTTTGCGCCACCAAAACTGCCGCAGTTTGTGCCAAATGGGCGTCTAGCAACTCGTTGAGTTCATGCTCCGTCTTGAACCATGTCATGCACAACACCAAGGTCCAGACCAAACTGATGACCAGCAACAAACTCAGCGTCAAGCGCCATTGCAATGAGGCGGTGCGCCAAGCGGTCATGCGGCACCCGCTGCGGTTGTGGCGGTATGCGGCTTGATTTGCTGGGGCAGCAGGTACCCCACTCCACGCAAAGTCTCAATCACGTCGGGGCGTAGTTTTTTGCGCAGGTTGTAGATGTGCACTTCCACCGTGTTGCTGCTCACCTCGGTACCCCATTGGTACAAATGCTGTTCCAACTGCCCTCGTGTCAATACACGACCAGCATGCAACATGAAAATTTGCAGCAGCTCATATTCTCGAAGCGACAACTCCACCAAACGATTGTCCAGCCAAACTTGCCGAGACACGGGGTCCATGCGCAAAGCACCGGCCTCAAGACCGGGTTCGGCTACCCCGTGAGCCCGGCGTACCAAGGCTCGCAGTCGTGCGGCCAGTTCCAACAAATCAACGGGCTTGACCAAGTAATCATCCGCCCCTGCATCGAGTCCGGCAATGCGATCAGGCACGCCGTCGCGGGCGGTCAAGATCAGCACCGGGGTGGTCACTTTTTGGTGTCGAACGCCTCTCAGGCAGGCCATGCCGTCTTGCCGCGGCAAACCCAAATCAAGTACCGAAGCTTGATAAACACCGGTCATCAACTCGCGCTCAGCGGCCACGCCATCGCGCACCCAATCCACTTGGAAACCTTGCTGCTGCAGCCCAGCCTTGAGGCCAGAGCCCAGCAACTCATCGTCTTCAGCCAATAAAACGCGCATCGGCATTCCCTGCTTGTGAGCTTGAACCATCAATCGTCATCAGATTGTGCCTTGAGGAAAGTCGCCACACCTGTGCCGAGACTCGCACCGAAACCCGCGCCGGATTGACCCTGCGGCGATGTTTGCCACTGCCAAACCCAAAACGACAACACCGCAGCCAACAGCAACACGGCCAAGCCCACATGGTTGGACTTGATCAGGTCTGGCCCTGCACCCTCTATACGGCCTGTCAGCATCGGCTTCGCCATATTGCGGCGGCGCAAAGCGCTGAACAAGATCACCCCAGCCAAATGGGCCAACACCGCCAACAACATGAAGTTGCCGAAAAATTCGTGGATTTCGGCCATCCAATCGCCAGTCCACCCTTGCTCTGTGACGACGCCCGACAAGACCACCGGAGCCATGGCCAGCAACAAGGCCACCACGGTCAACGACAAGAACAGGTTTTGCCCTTGCTGCCAAGCTACTTGTCCAAGTTTGAAACTTTCTACCCAGCTCTGCAGGCCGCTCAATTTTCCCCACAGGGCGCTCCAGCGGACCTGCCGCGGCCCGAGCCCTCCCCACAACAATCGGACCACGAAAAGGCCGCCCATCGTGTAACCCAAACTCAGGTGGACCAGCCGAAAAACTTCACTTTCAGCGGTGATGAAAGCTCCCGTAAAACACAACGCCATCAAGGCATGCAAGGTGCGCGTGAACGCATCCACGGTTTTGCGCGATGGCTTGGGGGTTGATTGAAGGGTGTTTCGTAAAGGTGCTGTACTCAAATTCATTTCAAACTCCTTGTACCCGGTGACAGTGCCGCTCTGCGCTGGTCTCATTTGGGAATGCGGACTTGTTCTTCCTCAAAATTGCCCCGATCGGCCTGGCGATGGCAAGCGATGCACTGGGCTGGACTTTTGATGCTGGCCCGCTTCCAAACCGAAGCCTCGACCTCGCGGTGCTTTCGAACAAACCAAACTGATCGGGTGATGCGGTCGTCGGGAGGCGTTTCTCGAACGCGTTTGTAAGTACCGGCATGGGCTTGCAGCCAAGTTGAGATCTGCTGAATTTGGACAGCGTCCAGCGAGGCGTCACTGCCGTAATGACGCTCCAGTTGACCCATGATGCGTTGCCACGAAGCTGGGGGCAACATACCGGGGGGATACGCCATGTGACAAGCGGCACATTCTTGTGTGTACACCACGGGCACTTGTGCAGGCATGAGTCGGCCGTCGGCCCATGCGGGTGTATTCAGCCCCCAGAGCAATGCCGGGATGGCAAGCCAATGCAGAACGCGCAGCAACCATTGAGCGCGGTTCATTTCAAACTCACCAAATAAGCCAGTACGTCAGCCTTTTCTATTGCTGTGCACTCGCGTTGCAACACGTCTTTGCAGTTGCGCTTGAACCATTTGTCCACTTTGGCCGAGTCGGTCAAGCGCTCAGCATTGAAGGCCGGCGCCAAGGCCGCAATGGTTTTGCCAGTAGATGCGTGTTTGCTGGCGGCCGTAGGTGGCTGACCATGACAAGAAGCGCAAGACCATTCGCCGCCCTGGCGTTGGCCAAAGAACACCTTGCCTTTGGCCGCGTCACCGGTTTGGCCAGCCAAGTTTTGCCAGCGCTGCAGCTCTGACTGCGGTGTAGCGGCCTGCAAGTGCGGGGCCCCCAAGATGCTACCGGCCAGTACGACCCAGTGGCACAGTTGCCACAGGAGCCGGAGATGACCGTATTTTTGTAACTTTTTCATGGCTTCGACCTTTCTTCGCCTCTGACAACAGAGATTAAAGAGGGCAGATGAAGCCAGTCTTAACGGAGCTGGACGATTCAGTATTTGTCTTCAGGGGAGTCTTGCGGCGACTGCATGAGATCGGCACGCAGGCGAGTCAGTTCAGCACGGTAGTGTTCGGCATCGCCAAAATCGGTGAAGCCATGGTAGTAAGGATGCGCATGCAGTCTGCGGCGCGCGTGCTTGATCGGGCACCAATATTTTTCGGTCAAGCCCACCACCTCGCGGGCATAAGCCACCACGCCATTGCCGTAAGAACAATACGCACAGTTTATTTTTTCGATCCAATTTAAATAAGCCAGATGGCTGCGGTCGTAGACAAAGAATGTGTGCCTTTTGACGCGCGGCATGCGAAAGAGTGGAAAACAAATCCATTGATAAATCGTGACAAAAGCATCGAGCAAGACCATGGGCAACAAGACCGGATAAATGAAGGGCACGCACAGCCAGCTGCGCCACTCGGCGGTGAACACATAACCGAGCAGGCCTTCCTTGAATTTTTTTTGCTGTGCCAACACTTCTTGTTCGAAGCGAACTTTGTGCTCTTCAAAATCAGCTTGCCATTGCTGACGTCGCAGCTTGGCCTCCTCTTCAATGGCGGCTTCTAATTGCTGGATGCGGTCCAGAAACTCCTGGATTTGTGGGTTCATATGGCCTCCTGAGCACAACCCACCTTAACACCGCG
>JBEGTA010000010.1:0-6882 GCA_041179665.1 Pseudomonadota bacterium | reverse complement strand
CAGTCGGCAAGCCATTTTGACGGCAGGAGGCCACTGGGCCCGCGTCATTGAGGGCCAGCGTGTCACTCAAGAAGGGCACCGCGTAGTGGCCATCACCGATGTCGGGGTGAGTCTGCGTTTGGCGCAAGGCGCGCAGTTCGCGCTCGATTGGGGTGCCGGCCGCACGGAGCCAAAACAAGGGACAAAAAAATGATCTTCAAGCAATGGATTGGGTCGGGTGGCTTTTGTGGCGGCCACTCCGGTGACCATGTGGGTTTTGGTTTGTTGACGGGTTTATTCATGGCACTGCCCGCAGCAGCGCAGTTCCCTGCAGCAGCGAAACCCCCAGTTGCGGTGCCATCGCCTCACGCGCTTCGATCCTCGCATGGGCTGACATCTCAGGCGTCCAAGTCATTGATCCCTGCCAACCTGGCAACTGCAAGCCCATCACCTGGCGCGACGGCAGGGTTGATGCCCGAGCCGATATGGGGCGAGCAACCGATCAGCCTGAATTTTCAGAACATTGATATCAAGGCGTTGTTACAGGTGTTTGCCGATTTTTCAGGTGTGAATGTGGCGTCAACTGACAGCGTGACTGGTGTCGTGACGGTGCGCTTGACCCAAGTGCCTTGGCGGCAAGCCTTGACCATCGTGTTGCAGTCGAAAGGACTGGTTGCGCGACAAGAAGGGCCCGTGCTGTGGGTCGCCAAGTTGGGCGAATGGGAGCAGCATGAGAAAAAACAACTCGAAGCGCAAACCGCTTTGGAAGGGGTCAGCCCTTTGAGCATGTTGTCATTGCGATTGCAATATGCCCGTGCCACTGAAGTGGCGCAGCGCTTACAAGGTGGCGCTGCGGGCAGCAGTGCTGGCCGCTGGCTAAGTGCGCGGGGCAGTGTGCTGGCAGAGCCTCGCACCAACCAAATTTTTATTTCTGACTTACCTGCCCGTTTGTCAGATCTGGAAAAAATGTTGAAGCAACTCGATGTGCCCGTGCGGCAGATCCTGATCGAAGCGCGCATCGTTGAGGCGGATGACCAGTTCGGACAGTCCTTGGGCGTGCGGCTGGGGGCGGGTTTGGCAATTCCTCTAAAAATTCAAGGTGGCGCGCAACAGCTCAGTTTGGGGGCCACCAATTCAGCTAATGCAGCAGGCACCGTGTCAGGCAACCTGGTGAACCTGCCTGCGGGCATGGCAGGGCAAACCGTGAACACCCCATCGTCATTTGCGGTGTCCTTGTTCAATGCGGCGGCTGACCGATTTATCAATGTCGAGATTTCGGCGCTTGAGGCTTCGGGGCTGGGCAAAGTGGTGTCGCGGCCGCGGGTGGTGACGGCCGACCAGACGAAAGCCTTGATTGAGCAAGGCACCGAGTTGCCCTACCAAATCTCTGCAGGGAACAACATCACCTCGATTGCATTTCGCAAAGCCAACCTCAAACTGGAGGTGACACCTCAAATCACGCCCGATGGCTCGGTGGTGCTGGATGTGGATGTGAACCGTGACAGCGTGGGGCAAATCACCGCCGCGGGTTATGCCATCAACACCAAACATGTGAAGACCCAAGTTCGCGTGGAAGATGGCGGCACCGTGGTGCTGGGGGGCATTTACGAAGAAACAGACCGCAACGACGATACCAAAGTGCCCGGCTTGGGCGAGGTGCCCGTTTTGGGATGGCTGTTTAAAAAACGCGATCAGACGCGACGGAAAAGCGAGTTGTTGATCTTCATCACGCCGCGGGTCATGTCAGACAGCCCGAATTGACGGCGCACTTCAGCATTCGCGCTGTAAGGCTTGGGCTAGCAGGGCCAAGCGGGGTAGAGCCAAGCGGGGCTGGGCCAAGCGGTGTGGGGCGTTAACCGGTCGAATACACTTGGGACTTTCGTGTTGCGCTGCATTTTGGGCTGCGCGCGACCCACTTTTTTCAGTGTGAGACTGTCTTGAGCATCATCTTCGTGGGCCTTCCGGGCTCAGGCAAAACCACCATTGGTCGACAACTTGGGCGCCGCCTTGGCTTGCCCTTTGTTGATTCTGACCATGTGATTGAGCACCAGTTGGGTTGCTCGATTCGGGAGTTCTTTGCCCGCGAAGGCGAGGACAGTTTTAGAGATGTTGAGCAACAAGTGCTCGACGAGTTGACGCAATCGCATGCAGGGGTCATTGCCACCGGCGGTGGGGCGGTATTGCGCGAGGCGAACCGGCGCCACATGCACGAGCGTGGCCATGTGATTTACCTGCGCTCGGCGCCCGAAGATGTGTTTCGCCGGGTGCGACACGACACAGCGCGACCCTTGTTGCAAGTCGAAGACCCTTTGGCCCGTTTGCGTTCACTTTTTGAAGCACGCGATCCGTTGTACCGAGAAGCGGCCCATTTTGTGATTGAAACCGGGCGACCTTCAGTGGCCACCTTGGTCAACATGATCATCATGCAACTCGAGTTGGCCGGCCATTTGCCCGGCCGGGTTGAGGGGCCCACCGCGGCCGCTCCCAACGTGCCCGCCTCCCCTTTGCCGGCTTCCAACCCCTGAATCTGGCTGCAAAGCCCCTACACTTGGGGCTATGTCCGAGCACACTTCCCCTCTTGAGCAGGTCGCCATTTCTTTGGACGACCGCAGTTACGACATTCACATTGGCCAAGGCCTTCTGAGCCGTCCTGCCACGTGGGCCCAATTGCCCAAGGCCCAAACGGCCATGATCGTGACCAACGACACCATTGCGCCCTTGTACGAAGCGGCTTTGCGCCAGGCCATTGCGGGTCATTTCAAGCAGGTGCACACGGTGGTCTTGCCCGACGGCGAAGCCCACAAAGATTGGCAGACCCTGAACCTGATTTTTGATGCTTTGTTGTCCCGGGGCTGTGACCGCAAAACAGTCTTGTTTGCTTTGGGTGGCGGTGTCATTGGTGACATGACGGGATTTGCCGCTGCCAGTTACATGCGCGGTGTGCCCTTTGTGCAAGTGCCCACGACCTTGCTCGCGCAGGTGGATTCGTCGGTGGGCGGCAAAACCGCCATCAACCACCCATTGGGCAAGAACATGATCGGGGCTTTTTACCAGCCCGTCAGAGTGATTTGCGATTTGAATACGCTGGCCACATTGCCCTCGCGCGAATTGAGCGCCGGCTTGGCCGAAGTCATCAAATATGGCCCGATCGCCGACATGGCATTCTTGCAATGGATTGAAGCAAACATCGACGCACTGATGGGGCAAGACCCCCAAGCCTTGGCCCATGCGGTCAAGCGCAGTTGCGAGATCAAGGCTTGGGTGGTTGGGCAAGATGAGCGTGAGGCGGGCTTGCGGGCGATTTTGAATTTTGGTCACACCTTTGGCCATGCCATCGAAGCTGGTTTGGGCTTTGGCGTGTGGTTGCATGGCGAGGCAGTGGGCTGTGGCATGGTCATGGCGGCCGAGTTGTCGCATCGCTTGGGCCGCGTTGATGCGGCTTTCGTGGCGCGATTGCGGGCCTTGATCACCCGCGCAGGCTTGCCAGTGCGAGGGCCAGTGATCGATGCTTCGGACAACGCGGGGCACTACATCGCGCACATGCGTTTGGACAAAAAAGCCGTGGGCGGCGACATCCAATTTGTGGTCATCGACGGACCCGGCAAGGCCCAAGTGTGCGGCGCACCCGATTCGATGGTCCGCGATGTGATTGACACTTGTTGCGCTTGAGTGGGACTGAGATGCTGTTGTCAGCAGAAGCTGCCGCGCTGACCGAGAGGGCTTCGGCTCAATTGTCCATGGGGCATTTGTCTGCGTTGGCCTGTGACCCCGCCAAAACACGGGGCCGCCGTTTTGCAGAACCCCTCGCCCCCACTCGCAACGCCTTTCAGCGTGACCGTGACCGCATCGTGCACTCCACCGCCTTTCGGCGCTTGGTTTACAAAACCCAGGTCTTTTTGAACCACGAAGGCGATTTGTTTCGCACACGCCTGACGCACTCGCTCGAAGTGGCGCAGCTGGGCCGATCAATTGCCCGCGTCTTGGGCCTGAATGAAGATTTGGTCGAAGCCATTGCGCTGGCACACGACTTGGGCCACACACCTTTTGGCCATGCAGGACAAGACGCACTCAACGCGTGCATGACCGAACACGGTGGTTTTGAGCACAACCTGCAAAGCCTGCGGGTGGTGGACAAACTCGAAGAGCGCTACCCCGATTTTGATGGCCTGAATTTGAGCTTTGAAACCCGTGAAGGGGTGCTCAAACATTGCTCCAAGGCGAATGCCGAGCATTTGGAAAAGAGCGAGCCGGGTGGGGTGGGGCGGCGTTTTTTGGCGCGGACTCAGCCCAGTTTGGAAGCGCAGTTGTGCAACTTGGCAGATGCGATCGCCTACAACGCCCACGACATCGACGATGGGGTGCGATCGGGCTTGATTACTGTGGCGCAATTGTTGGAGGTGGAGCTGTTTGCGCACTACCACCAGCAAGCATTGCGCTCGCATCCAGCCTTGGCCAACAAGCCTCGCCGTGCCTTGTACGAAACGATTCGACGGATGCTCAGTGACCAGGTCTACGACGTCATTCTCACGACCTCCGAGCGGGTCAAAAAAGTGGGTGCCTGCGACGTTGACGAAGCGCGCTTGGCCGGCCCTTTGCTGGCCTTCAGCGACGACATGAAAGCCCGTAGCGGCGAATTGAAAAAATTCTTGTTTGCCCATTTGTACCGGCATCCACAAGTCATGGAGACCACCGGACTGGCCCAGCAAATCGTGCACGAATTGTTTGAGGTTTATGTTCGCCAGCCCGCTGAAATGTCGGCTGACTTTGCGACTGGCGATGACTTGCGGCGCTCGGTCGCCGACTACATCGCGGGCATGACCGATCGATTCGCTTTGCGCGAGCACGAGCGGTTAACAGGCAGAAGGCTCCTGTGAGCAGAGGGTTGAGGGTGTCTGCGCCCTGGCTGGTGGTTTTGGCCGGTGGCGTGGCCGCTATGCAGGTGGGCAAGTTACCGCCGGCCTTGCCCGCTTTGCAGGCCGAGCTCGGTTTAAGTCTGGTGCAAGCTGGATTTTTGTTGTCCATCGTGCAACTGGCGGGATTGAGCGTGGCGGTGTTCATGGGGCTTTGGGCCGATGTGGCGGGGCTCAAACGGACCATGCTGCGCGGACTGTGGTTGTTGGCGTTCGCCAGTGCTTTGGGGGGATTGGCCACTTCGGTGACCTCCTTGCTGGTGTTGCGGGCGATCGAAGGCTTGGGCTTTTTATGTGTGGCCTTGCCTGCACCGGCATTGATCAGGCGCTTGGTGCCCGCTGAAAAACTCAGCGGCATGCTCGGTGTTTGGGGCGCCTATATGCCCATGGGAACGGCGCTGGCAATGTTGTTTGGCCCTTTATTCATACCGGCTTTGGGCTGGGCTGCTTGGTGGTGGTTGTTTGCACTTTTGGCCGTCGCCATGGCCTTGGCATTGGCGCAGGGCGTCCCGGATGATCCGGGCCCAGTTCAAGCATTGACGTTGCCATACGGACAAGCGGCACATGCGGAAATCGGTGCGCAAGGTGCGCGGTCACATGAGCCCATTAACGTGTCGTTAAGCGTGTCGTTAAGCATGTCGTCAAGCTTGTCGATAAGCGTGTCATCAAGCCAGTCGCCAAGCGCGTGGGCAAGATTGCGCCGGACCTTGCGTGCCCCGGGCCCTTGGTTGGTTGCTTTGACGTTTGCCATGTACTCCGGGCAGTGGTTGGCCGTGGTCGGATTTTTGCCTTCGATTTATGCGGCTGCCGGTCTGAGTGGTGCCTTGCTGGGGGTACTTTCGGCGTTGGCGGCTGCGGTCAATGTGTTCGGAAATATGGCCGCGGGCCTGTGTCTGCAGCGAGGCTGGGCACCCCAGACAACATTGTGGTTGGGCTTTGCCGCCATGGCGTTGGGCAGCACTTGGGCATTTGCCCCATTCACCCAAGAATGGCCGTGGGTTCGCTACGCCGGTGTGTTGTTGTTTTCGGGATTGGGCGGCTTGGTGCCGGGCACATTGTTCAGCTTGGCGGTGCGTTTGGCCCCTGGTGAGCAACAAGTTGCCACCACGGTGGGTTGGGTGCAGCAGTTGTCGGCCTTGGGCCAATTTGCTGGTCCGCCAGCAGTGGCCAGTGTGGCCGCCCATGCGGGTGGCTGGCACTTCACACCCTGGGTCACCGTCACTTGTTGTGTCTTGGGTGCTGCTTTTGCAGGCCTCGCCAGCCGCTTGGCCGCACAGGCACAATCTCGCCCATGACCGACATGAACACCCTTGAAATTGCTGACACCGTGCGCTGGTTAGAGCGTGCTGTGATTGGCCTGAATTTGTGTCCCTTTGCCAAAGCGCCCCATGTGAAGGGCCAGATCCATTACGTGGTCAGTCAAGCCAAGGGGCTGGAAGGCTTGCGCGACGAGCTGATCGAGCAGTTGCAAGCCATGGCCGCACTGTCCGCAGAGGAGCGTGAAACGGTGTTGTTGATCGTGCCGCAAATGCTGCACGATTTTTTTGAGTTCAACGATTTTCTCGACGAGGCCGATGGCGTGTTGCAAGAGCTGGACATGGAAGGTGAGTTTCAGGTTGCCAGTTTTCATCCCCAGTTTCAGTTTGCCGACACCGAGCCAGACGACATCACCAATTACACCAACCGCTCGCCTTACCCCACGCTGCATTTGTTGCGCGAAGAAAGCATTGACCGTGCGGTCGAGGCCTTTCCGGAAGCCGAGACGATTTACGAAACCAACATGGCCACGCTTGAAAAACTGGGGCTCAAGGGGTGGAAAGATCTGGACGTGGGCCCGACCCCATGAAAAAACGCAACACCTCGTCAGCGGCTGCACCCCAAGCGACTGAATTGCCACCCGAGGTGCGGCCCGGCCAGTCTGTCGAATTGCTCAAACAACTCCACATCCTGACACGCGATGGCAAGTTGAACCAAGACTCACGGCGCAAGCTCA
>JBEGTA010000009.1:0-7919 GCA_041179665.1 Pseudomonadota bacterium | reverse complement strand
TGCGAATTTCGATGGGGCGCACGGTGCGGGTGTCGCGGCCGTCGATGCGGGGCTCACCGGCCAAGATTTGGCTGCGCACAATGCGCGCTTCGATTTCGAACAACAAGTTGTCGAGTTTGACAGGGTCAAATGCCACGCCCTCGTCTGACAAAGCCGCTTTGACCGACGCATAAGCTTCGCGGCATGCGTGTGTGCGGGCTTGCTTGTTGCGGATCTGGTAGGCGGCACGCAGTTTTTCTTCGGCCAAAGAAGCCAGTTTGGCTTCGAACGCGGTATCGCGGGCAGGCGCTTGCCAGTCCCAAACCGGTTTGCCTGCATCACGCACCAACTCATGGATGGCGTTGATGGCAATGGCCGATTGCTCGTGGCCGAAGACCACGCCGCCCAACATGACTTCTTCAGACAATTGCAGGGCTTCAGATTCGACCATCAAGACGGCGGCTTCGGTGCCTGCCACGACCAAATCCATCACGCTGTCTTTGCGCTGGGTTTGACCAGGGTTCAGCACGTACTCGCCATTGATATAACCCACGCGGGCAGCACCGATGGGGCCGTTGAAAGGGATGCCCGAGATTGACAAAGCAGCCGACACCGCGATCATGGCGGCGATGTCTGCATCGACTTCAGGGTTCAACGACACGGTGTGGACGACCACGTGCACGTCGTTGTAGAAACCTTCGGGGAACAAAGGACGGATGGGACGGTCGATCAAACGACTGGTCAGCGTCTCGTGCTCGCTGGGCTTGGCTTCACGCTTGAAGAAGCTGCCAGGGATCTTGCCTGCGGCGTAGGTTTTCTCGATGTAATCGACCGTCAGCGGAAAGAAGTCTTGACCCGCTTTGGCGATCTTGGAACCGACGACGGTGGCCAGCACCACGGTGCCTTCCATGTCGAGCAGCACAGCGCCGCCGGCTTGGCGCGCGACTTCGCCGGTTTCCATCTTGACCGTGTGCTGGCCCCACTGGAATGTTTTGGTGACTTTATTGAAAATGGACATGTTCAGAACTCCTGAAATCAAAAGCGCATGAGGCTGCACTGTGGGCCCGGAAATTGACGCTCTGAACTCGATGCCATTCCATAAAACCTGCTGTTGAAGGTCTTGTGGAATGACACAGCGCGAGATCGCCCTGACAAATTCCGACTGAAAAAAGAATAAAGCGCCTGAGCTAGTGAACTAACTCAGGCGCTTTTCATCTGGAGAGACGATTATTTGCGCAGGCCAAGCTTGGCGATCAGAGCAACATAACGGTCAGCATCACGGGACTTGAGGTAGTCCAACAGCTTGCGGCGACGGCTCACCATGCGCAGCAAACCGCGGCGACCGTGATGGTCTTTGGCGTGTGTTTTGAAGTGAGGTGTCAGCTCGTTGATACGGGCTGTCAACAAAGCCACTTGGACTTCTGGGGACCCAGTGTCGTTGGCGGCGCGGGCGTTGGCCTTGACGACCTCGGCCTTGATTGAAGATGCAATCATGGTTTTTTCCTTGTATTTCGCTCTGATCCCAAAGGCCTGAAGCGAGGTTATTGACTTGCGCCACCCGCTGGAAAAGCCGATGGCGTGCGCTTTGCAAATCGCAAAACAGCCGGATTATAGCCCGAATCAACGGCCCTACCCCCAAGCAACCACCTCACATCGGAAGCCAAGCCAATTTAATCGGGGTCATTTTAATCGGGGTCAGATCCCAATTAAAAAGCTTCGTTGCAACGGCGGTAAGCCCTGTCAACGGGGCTTGAGGGCTTGTTGGTCCAACCAGATTTGCAGCCGTTGCACGCCCAAACGCAAACGGCCGAGATCTTTCGAGGCAAAGCACCAACGCAACCAACCAGCGGCTTCGGGGGCAAAAGCTTCACCGGGGGCCAAACCGAGACCGGCTTCTGCGACCAATCGCTTGGCTGTGGTTACGGCATCGGGATGCCCTTCCAGCTTGAAAAAGGCATACATCCCCCCTTTGGCTGGCGCTAACTGGACACCCGGAACCGCTTGCAAAAGCGGTACCAAGGTGTCGCGGCAGGCTTTCAGGTGCGCCACCACGCGCGGCGTGATGTCAGCGGTGTTTTGCAAGGCGACCACCCCTGCTCGCTGGGTAAAGACCGAAGCGCACGAGGTGTTGAATTCGATCAACTTGCCCATGTGGTGGGTCATGGCAGCCGGCATGACCAACCAGCCCAAGCGCCAGCCGGTCATTAAAAAACTCTTCGAAAAGCTGTGCACCACCACCAACCGGTCATCGGCGTGGGCCACATCCAAAAACGAAGGCGCGCAGCCATTGGCGGTGTCATTTTCAAAATACAGCCGCTCATAAACCTCGTCAGCCAGCACCCAAGTTCCGGTGCTGCGGCAATGCGCCAAGATCTCCGCTTGCTCAGCCTGGGTCAGCGTCCAACCCGTGGGGTTGTTCGGCGAGTTGACGATCAACAAACGCGTTTTGTCAGTGATGGCCGATTTGAGTGCAGGCAAATCCAGTTGCCACTGGCCATTGACCGGCCGCAAGGGGACGCAAGTCAACTGGGCGCCCATCACCAAAGCCTGCGCCGTGAGGTTGGGCCACACCGGGGTGACGGCCACCACCTCGTCACCGGCATCAATCAGCGCTTGCGCCGCCAGCATCAAGGCATTCACGCCGCCTGAGGTGATCGCCAACCGCTCGACCCCGATAGGGCCATGCAAGCGCGACATGTAATCGGACACCGCTTGACGCAGCTCGGGCAAGCCCAGGTTGTGGGAATAAAAGGTCTCGCCTTTTTGCAGCGAATCGATGGCCGCTTGGCGCACGCTGTCGGGCGTGACTTCGTCGGATTCGCCAAACCAAAAGGCCAGCACATCTGAACGGCCCATGCCGGCGTTGGCCACTTCACGGATGCGGGACTCTTCCAAGTCCATCACAGACTGGCGCATGTAAGGAGGGGGTTTGAGGTTCATGTCCGCATCGTAACGGCTCTGCCGACACCGCGCGTCCGCCTCTTGCACCCCCACCCCATCGGCCTATGATGAAGAACACAAAAAACGGCAGGGAGAACTTTATGAACGCGACCAAGAGGTGGCTGACGCCGGCTTTTCTGGCCACAGCCCAGAGCATGTGGAGCGGGTGCGTTGGGATCTTGCTCATGGCTGCCTTGCCCAGCGCCAGCTTGGCGACTGAGACCTTCAACGCCGTCGTCACCACAGACAAGCCGGCGAAAGGCCAAAAAAACGCAAGCCCCAAAAACAAAACCCCCAAAAAACCACCGTCCACGGGTTCTACAGAAACCCCGTCGCAGCGCGACCATCGCCTCTGGCGTGAATGTCGCGGCAAACCCAATGCAGGGGCTTGCGAAGGTTTTGCCAGTTAAGGGTGCAGCCCGCCTCACGCCCCAACGCCCTGCCTAAAATTTAAGCAACGCCGTGCAGGCCAACAGGCATGCCGTTTGGCACGATTGTTCAAGTACTTATCCACAGCTTTGGACACGCACTTTGGGGATACCCAGTCCGATGGATGACTGACGTCCGCTGGATTCTCGTTTTACAGTAAGCCCATGATGCATTTTTATGAGCCCCACTTGGGACACGGCCTGAAACACGATCCCTTCAACTCGATCGTCGGCCCCCGCCCGATTGGCTGGGTCTCCAGTCAGAGCGCTTCAGGGGTGCTCAATTTGGCACCTTACAGTTTTTTCAGCGCCTTCAATTACGTGCCGCCGGTCATTGGGTTTTCGAGCATCGGGCGCAAAGACTCCTTGAACAACATCGAAGCCACGGGCGAGTTTGTCTGGAATTTGGTCACGCGCGATTTGGCTGAAGTGATGAACAAAACCTGCGAAGCTGTGCCCCCCGAGGTGAATGAATTCGAGCTGGCAGGACTGAAGCCCGAAGCCTCACGCATCGTGCAGGTGCCCCGCGTGGCGCAAAGCCCGGTGAGCTTTGAGTGCCGTTGCACACAAATTTTGCAATTGGCCGATGTGCAAGGCCAAGCCATAAATACCTGGATGGTTTTTGGTCAAGTGGTCGGCATTCACATCGACCCACGTTTGCTGAAGGACGGCGTCTACGAGACGGCCTTGGCAGGCCACATCTTGCGCGGAGGTGGCGCGGCCGATTACTTCACCATCGGACCGGAACAACGCTTCAAAATGTTCCGCCCCGAAAGCGGTGCACGCGACTTGCCCAAATAAGCCACGTCAGATGGCGCTGAGGGCGCTTAGGGCGCTTAGGGCGCTGAGGCCGCTTTAGCCGCTTTGGCTCTCTTGCCCCTTTGGCGTCTGAGCTTCAGCGCTTTCGCGTCATGCCTTGAGCTTGGGCCTGGGCTTTGGCACCATCGTGCAACAACTGCGCGACGCTGGAGGGGCCGAGCAATTGCATCGGGGTTTTGTCGGCCAATTCAATTGCGGACTGACTGAAGGTCCCCAAGCTCATGCAGGTGCACGAGAAAGCCTCCATGCTTTCGCGAGCCGCCAGCATGTCACGCAGGTGCTCGGCACCCAGCGTGGCGGCTTTCCAGCGTTTTGCACTGACCAAAGTGGTCTTGCCATTTTTTCGAATCTGAAAATCGGCCGGGCCTTGCTCAAGTCGACTCACCTCAAAACCTTGGTGGCGCAAACCTTCTTCGACCAAGATGGAGAAATCACGCCAACCCATGCTTCGGGCCTCTTCGACCAGCACGGCAATGCGGTCAGGACCGATCGCATTTCTTTGCCGCCAAGCCGCCATGACGCCAATCACGAAAAACGGAAATGCGCCCAACATGCCGGCAACTTTGTAGGCCTCGGGCAACAAAGCGCCCGCCACCAAAGCAACGGCCGTCATGACCAGAAAGCTGACCCACCAAGGGGACCGCAACAAAGTCGCAAAAAGCGACTTCTCAGACATTTTGAATTTCATGGGCAATGAAAGATAAGGGTCTAGCCGTTGAGATTTGAAAAATCAAAGGGCTATTCAAGCAAGGGCGGCCAGTTTAGCTGTCTCTTCAACTCCGTAGACCGTGTGTGGACGCTGCGCCTACAAAGGCAGGACGGGCAAGCTCTGCGTCAACAAGGGCCGACACAAAATTTTGTAGCCGTCGGCATCAAAACCCGAAGGCATCTGCCGAGCCTGCTGGCTCAGTTGACGCGCCGCCTCAACAGAAGGCGCACTGCCCAAATAACACCAATGGTGAACCACATGAATTTGTGTGAGTTCTGCGTCTTGCTCCAACAAGCCCACTGCGCCGGGGTGCGGCCAGCAGTTCACGCGCACGGCGTTCAGGCTGGCCATCAGCCTTTCGGTGTGTGCCGACAAACTTTCGTCACCTCGGCACACCCCAGCGCACTGCTTGATCGCGGCGCGAAAACACGCTTTGCCCAGCGGCAACTTCTCAAGGCCTAAAGCCCCGTAGCACAACTGGTGTTGGTCAGCCATGGCTCGCAAAGCTTCGAGCGCGGCATGCCGACTGGCAAACAAACCAAACAAATGGGGTTGGGTGGCAAAGTCCACGTCGCGTGAATACACCACTTGGGGCTCATGGCCCGTCAGTTGAAAGCTGCAGAGTTGCTGGTTGCGCCTGAGTTTTTGGTTGAAGATGGGTTGCTGCAACTTGATCATTTGTGCTTCGAGCAACAAAGCCCCAATCTCTCCTGCTGTGCGGATGTAACTGATTCGGCGCGTCTGTCGCAGCATGCGCGCCTCGTCTTCGGTCCGCAGGTGGGACAACAGTCGGGCACGCAGGTTGATGCTTTTCCCAATGTACAAAGGCAAGTCGCCCTCTTGCCCATGAAAGGTGTACACCCCCGCCGCGGTCGGCGCCTCGTCGATCACCTCGCGCAAGTGCTGCGGGTAAACAAAGGCTTGACGCGTGCCAAAGTCTTCTCGGCGGCGGCGGGCTTGAGGCATATGAGGCAGGCGCTGGGTTATGGGCAGCTGGGCAATGGACTGAAAGTACTGTTTATTTATACAGTATAATGGAGGCGTCACGCTTCCTGCAGTTGCCTGACAAAGTTGGTTTTTAACGCCCCTCGGCTCACCGTCAGGGGCGTTTTTTTGGACTCAAAATTTGTCGCTTCAACTGGGTCTGACCATCTTACAAGTGCTGGGCAGACGGGCTTTTTCTGCCGTGATCTGCCGAATCACTTTGAACCCATAACCCGATCCTTCCACATCAAACGGGACCCCTGGAGCGCCTTGACGCTGCATCACACCCACCACCAAAGGTTGTTGAAACTGGTGATCTTCGGCGCGCATAAAACCCGTCTGGCCGGCCATGCTGACACGCGCTTTTTCCAGCGCCAGCGCAACTCGGACCGGGTCGGTGTTGCCGGCTTTTTCAATGGCTTGCGCCAACGCCTCGATCATGAGTTGCATGCGCACATGAACGTAGTCTTCTGAGGGTTTGTTGAACCGCTGGCGAAACGAATGGTAAAACGCCGCGCTGGCTTTGCCTGGCACATTGGGCAGCCAGTCGGCCACTGCAATGACGCGGTCGATACCGGCCTCGCCCAAAGCCGCTGGTGCGCCCAGTGCGTTGCCATAAAAGGTGTAAAACTTGCCCTCAAACCCCGACTCTCGGGCTGCCTTGACCAACAGCGTCAGGTCGTTGCCCCAGTTGCCCGTGATGACCGCTTGTGCCCCACTGGCCTTGATCTTGGCCGCATAAGGCAAAAAGTCTTTCACCCGACCCATCGGGTGCAACTCTTCCCCAACGACCGCGACATCAGGGCGCTGCTCGGCCAACTGCCGTTTGGCTTCGCGCAGCACTGCCTGGCCAAAGCTGTAATCCTGACCGATCAAGTAGGCCGACTTGAGTTTTTTGTCTTCCGCCAAAACCTGCATCAACGCGGTCATCCGCATATCGGCATGTGCGTCAAATCGGAAATGCCAGAAGCTGCATTTTTCGTTGGTCAATATAGGGTCCACAGCCGAGTAGTTCAAAAACAAAACCCGTTGGCTGGGCTCGCGCTCGTTGTGTTTGTTGATGGCATCAATCAGTGCCGCCGCATTGGCCGATGAATTGCCTTGCAGCACGACTTGGGCACCATCGTCGATGGCCGACTTCAGGGCCGACAAGGCTTCTTCACTTTGCCCTTTGCTGTCGTAGCGCTCTAACTGCAGCAGTTGATTACCCAACGCGGTTTTTACGCCACCACGGGCATTGACGCGTTCAATGGCCCAAACAATGTTGCGCACCACCGCCTCGCCGGTGTTGCCAAAAGGACCACTCAAACCTTCGATCAAGGCCAACTTGATGGGTGCGGGAGATTGGGCATAGACGGCACCACTGTGCAGACAAACAAGAACCAAGACGCCCAACATGCAGCGTCGCGAAACATCAAACAATGAAAACATATCTATCAGAGCCCTGAATGGATCAGGAAAAGTCACAAAGCCGCGCAGTGTAACGGCTCGCCTTAAACCAGTTCGTGCAAAGGCCAACGCGGCTTTACATCGAAGCTGTAACGCGCATCGGCGCTTTGCACTCCGGCCTGCAGCCGCATGGCAGCGGCCATAGCGATCATGGCGCCGTTGTCGGTGCACAAGTGCAATTCGGGATAGTGCACACGCACCTTCACTTTGGCGCATGCCGCGTTGAGTTGTGCGCGCAATTCGCGGTTGGCCCCCACGCCTCCGGCCACCACCAAGCGCTTCATGCCGCTGGTTTTCAAGGCAGTCATGGATTTTTTGACCAACACTTCCACAATGGCCGCTTGGGTGGATGCGGCCAAGTCGGCGCGCTCCGGGGCGCCTTCTTGCTGTGCGGCTGGGCCGATTTTTTGGCTTTGCGTGAGCACGGCGGTTTTCAGGCCCGCAAATGAAAAATCCAAATCGCCGCTGTGCAACAAAGGGCGCGGCAATTTGTAGGCCGCAGGGTTGCCGTGCTCGGCCAGCCGGGACAAACCGGGCCCTCCGGGGTAAGGCAAACCCATCAATTTGGCCGACTTGTCAAAGGCTTCACCGGCCGCATCGTCAATCGATTC
>JBEGTA010000008.1:0-4193 GCA_041179665.1 Pseudomonadota bacterium | reverse complement strand
ACCGCGGCGCCAATGCGCCAAACGCGGTCTGTCTCGACCACTTGGCGCAATTCTTTGACATTGCCCAAATACATGATGTGCTCTGGCCGGGCAAACTGTTTGTTCACTTGCAGGCCAATCTCTGTGCTGCCGGCCAACAAGGTGGTGCTCGGGTGTTTGACCAAATAGTCGGCCACCTCCATCAATGTGGCGGGCGAGACAAATTCATTGCCTTTTTTGGTGCGCACGACAGGCTGAACAATGATGTCGCCATCCAAACTGAGGGTCGGAACGCTGGCACGCTGAATCTGCTTGAGCAGCGGCACATCGGCGCTGTCATCGAGTTTGAGGGCTTCCGGTTTGGCGCAGGCTTGAGTGGCCGACTCAATGATTGGCTTGTAGCCGGTGCAACGGCACAAGTTGCCGCTCAAGGCGTCGGTGATTTGTTGGCGATTGGGTGTGGGCAGCACTTGCACCAAATTCACCAAACTCATGACGATGCCGGGGGTGCAAAAACCGCACTGCGAGCCATGGCACTTGACCATTTCGGCTTGCACGGGGTGCAATGTGCCATCGGCTTTTTTCAGGCTCTCGACGGTCTTCACCGATTTGCCATCCAACGACGGCAGCAACTGGATACACGCGTTGGTGGCCACATAGTCCACCCCGGTGCCCGCGGCATTCAGCTCACCCACCATCACCACACAAGCGCCGCAATCGCCTTCTGCACAACCCTCCTTGGTGCCGGTGCGGTGCATTTGCTCGCGCAAATAGTCCAAAACAGTGGTGGTGCGGCGTTTGCCTTGGGCTTCAACGATTTGGCCGTCGAGCACAAAGCGCACGGTATTGGTGACTTGGGACATGGTGGGGGGAATCTTTCTTCGAGAGTGCCCCAATTTTAAAGACCCTCAGCCCCCCGCGGGGCCTTTCAAACACTCAATTTGAAAAAATCGCCCCTAACCCTCAAGACCCCCGATAGGTGGAATAGCTCCAAGGGCTGGCCAACAGCGGCACATGGTAGTGCTGGTCTTCGTGGGCCACACCAAAGTCGAGGCTGACTTGGTTCAAAAAGTGCGGCTCGGGCAGTTCCACGCCCTTGGACTTGAAGTAGTCACTCACATTAAAGACCAAGCGGTAGGTGCCTTTGCGCAAACTGGCGTGGTCGTAGAGCAGCCCATCGGGGTTGCGGCCATCGCTGTTCAGGGTGAAGCTTTTGACCAAGGTGGCCTGCGCGCCCTGCGTGGTGTACAGGGCCACTTGCATGCCCGCCGCAGGGCAACCGTGCATGGTGTCCAAAACGTGTGTGCTCAATCCCATGGTGTTGCCCGCCTCTCGTGCCTGAGTAATAGAAGAGTTTCAAAGGAGTTTTGAAAGGGTTTTGAAACACCCTTCAATCCGGTCGACCGAAGTGTATACAATTTTGCTTTTAGTGGCTATGATTTCTGAAACAGCCACCCAAACACCCGGGGCCACACCCGAAAAAGGGACGCGAGACATGGAAACTTCCACCACGCACCACATCGTCGAATCTCTGACCCGCGCCATTGTGGAGCACCGCTTGTTGCCCGGCTCCAAACTGGCCGAGCAAAAGTTGGCCGACCATTTTGGCGTGTCTCGCACTTTGGTGCGGCAAGCCTTGTTTCAGTTGTCGCAAAACCGCTTGATCAAACTCGAGCCTGCACGGGGCGCCTTTGTTGCCGCGCCTTCGGTCGAAGAAGCGCAACAGGTGTTTGCCGTGCGCCGCATGCTGGAAGCCGAGATGACACGCGCTTTTGTGCAACAAGTCACGCCCGAGCAAATCACCGCCTTAAAAGAGCACATCGTTCAAGAACGCGAAGCCGTGACGCAAGGCGACATCACGGGCCGAACCGAACTGCTGGGTGATTTTCATGTGCGCATGGCCGAATTGATGCACAACGATGTGTTGGCCCAGGTGTTGGGTGAGTTGATTTCGCGCTGCGCTTTGATCACGCTGATGTACCAGTCGCGCAACGAAGCCGAACACTCCACCGACGAGCACGAAGCCATTGTGGCCGCGCTTGAGGCACGCAACAGCGACTTAGCGGTGGGCTTGATGCACGAACACTTGCAGCACGTCGAGCAAAGTTTGATGTTCGATCGCCAAGTGCCCACCCATGACATTTCATTGGCGCTGGCCTGAACCCATCGCCCCTTGACGAGCTGACGACATGCGCATTTACAACTCAACCCTGCCCTACCCCCGCGACCTGAAAGGCTATGGCCGTCAGGTGCCCCATGCCCAATGGCCGGGTGGTGCCCGCGTAGCGGTGCAATTTGTCCTGAATTACGAAGAGGGCGGCGAAAACTCGGTACTGCACGGCGATGCCGGATCCGAGCAATTTTTGTCCGAGATGTTCAACCCCGCCTCCTTTCCAGAGCGACACATCAGCATGGAGGGCATCTACGAATACGGCTCACGTGCTGGGGTTTGGCGACTCTTGCGGGAGTTCGAAAAACGGGGCCTGCCGCTGACGGTGTTTGGCGTGGCCACCGCGCTGAAAAAACACGAGGAAGTGACCGCCGCATTCCAAGAATTGGGCTACGACATTGCCTGCCATGGTCTGAAGTGGATTCATTACCAAAACATCGACGAAGCCACAGAGCGCGCCCACATGGCCGAGGCCATGGACATTTTGAAAAAACTCACCGGCGAGCGACCTCTGGGTTGGTACACCGGTCGCGACAGCCCCAACACGCGCCGCTTGGTGGCCGACTATGGCGGCTTTGAGTACGACAGCGATTACTACGGCGACGACCTGCCTTTTTGGATGAAAGTGCGCAAGTCGGATGGCAGCGACGCAGCACAGTTGATCGTGCCCTACACGCTCGACTGCAACGACATGCGCTTTGCTTTACCGCAAGGCTACTCGCATGCCGACCCCTTCTTTCAGTACATGAAAGACACCTTTGACGCGCTGTATGCCGAGGGTGACCCGAACGGCGACAACGCCCCCAAGATGATGAGCATCGGCATGCACTGCCGTTTGCTGGGACGACCTGGCCGCATCACCGCCTTGCAACGCTTTTTGGACCACATCCAAGCCCACGACCACGTCTGGGTGGCTCGGCGCATTGACATTGCTCGGCATTGGAAAGCCACACACCCCTACACGGACTGAACATGCCCCTGACCCTCGAACAACTCAACAGCGCCAGCCGAGAAGAAGCCGCCCACATGTTGGACGGCCTGTACGAACACTCGCCATGGATTGCCGAGCAGGCGCTGGACGCGCGTCCGTTCACCTCGTTGGCGCACCTGAAACATGCTATGACCGAAGTGCTGGCCCACGCTGGTCGCGAGGCACAACTCGGCCTGATCCGCGCCCACCCCGAGTTGGCGGGCAAGGCCATGGTCAGCAAAACACTCACCGCCGAGTCGACGAACGAGCAAACCAAGGCGGGCCTGACGGATTGCACGCCCGAAGAGTTTGCAAAAATTCAACGCCTGAACGCCGACTACAACGCCAAATTTGGCTGGCCATTCATCTTGGCCGTGCGCGGCCCGCGCGGGGTGGGGTACAACAAACAACAAATCATCGACGCCTTTGAGCGGCGCTTGCACGGTCACCCCGATTTCGAGTTGGCCGAGTGCTTGCGCAACATCCACCGCATTGTGGAAATTCGTCTGAACGACAAGTTTGGCGTCGAGCCTCAGCTGGGTCACCAAGTCTGGGACTGGCAAGAAAAACTGGCGCAGCACTCCGACCCCGGCTTTGCTGAACAGGGGCAATTGACCGTGACTTACCTCACCGATGCGCACCGGGCTTGCGCCCAACGCATCATGCAAAACCTGCGCGACTGCGGCTTTGACGACGTCTACACCGATGCCGTGGGCAATGTGGTGGGTCGCTATCACCCCGCCGTTTCAGGTGGCCGCTATTTGCTCACAGGCAGCCATTACGACACCGTACGCAACGGCGGCAAATACGACGGCCGCTTGGGCATTTTTGTGCCGATGGCTTGCGTGCAACAACTGCACCAACAGCAAAAGCGCTTGCCCTTTGGCATTGAGGTGGTGGCCTTTGCAGAAGAAGAAGGCCAACGCTACAAAGCCACTTTCTTGGGCTCAGGCGCACTGATTGGCGACTTCAAAGCCGAATGGCTGGAACAGCAAGATGCCGATGGCATCAGCATGCGCACCGCCATGCAGCATGCGGGCTTGTGCGTGGACGACATCCCCAAAATTCAGCGCG
>JBEGTA010000007.1:0-9011 GCA_041179665.1 Pseudomonadota bacterium | reverse complement strand
GAAGTCATGAATGGCATGACCTGGTTGGTGCGCGCACTCGAGGCCGATGAGACCCGTCGCCGTCGCAAAGACGAGGCAGAAGAGTTGCACATTCAAAGGCTCATGCCAGCCGATGCCTTGCGCATTCGGGGTCGTCACAACGCGGTCAATGCGCTGGCCGCGTTGGCGTTGGCCAGCAGTGCTGGCTGTGCCTTGGGTCCCATGCTGTATGGCTTGCGCGAGTACCGAGGTGAGCCGCACCGGGTGGCGTCGGTGGCCATCGTCAACGAGGTGGAGTATTTCGACGACAGCAAAGGCACCAATGTGGGCGCCACAGTGGCGGCCTTACAAGGCCTGGGCGCTGACCGTCGTTTGGTCGTCATTTTGGGTGGCGATGGCAAAGGCCAAGACTTTTCGCCACTCGCAGCACCCGTGGCGCGCTATGCCCGCGCGGTGGTGCTGATTGGGCGCGATGGCCCGCGTATTCGCGATGCCTTGCAAGATTCAGGCGTGCCTTTGCACGATGCCGCAGACATGGAAGCTGCTGTGACTACCGCAGCTTCACTCGCCCACAGTGGTGACGCGGTGCTGATGTCTCCGGCCTGTGCCAGTTTGGACATGTTTGACCACTACGGTCACCGTGCCGAGGTCTTTTGCCGCGCGGTTGCCGGCTTGGCCGAAGAGGCCGGCGTATCCATGGGAGGTGGCTGATGAGCGAAGCCTTGACCTTGTCCCAACGCCTGCAAGCCAGCTTTGAGCGCTTGGGTGGGTTCTTCACCGGTCGCGTCAGTGGCGAGGCCGCAGGCGCACAAAGTCTGCCCGTGAATTTGGGGGGCTACGATTTTGCGCGGGCCAATTCCGGCACGCCTGCGCGTCTGCAAAGCGTCGACCAAGCGCTGGTCTGGGTGGTCGTGGCCTTGCTGATGTGGGGCATGGTGATGGTGTATTCGGCATCCATTGCGATGCCGGACAACCCCCGTTTTTCTCGTTACTCGCAGACACATTTCTTGACGCGCCATGTGGTCTCGATGGTCGTCGGCAGCATCATGGCTTTGCTGGTGTTTCAGGTGCGCACCGAAACTTGGGAAAAATTAGCGCGTCCTTTGTTTGTGGTCTCGCTGATCTTGTTGGCGCTGGTCCTGATTCCCTTCATTGGCAAGGGTGTGAACGGCGCACGTCGTTGGATCTCTTTTGGCATCATCAATTTCCAGCCCTCTGAGTTGGCTAAATTTGCCACCATCATTTACGCCGCCGATTACATGGTGCGCAAGATGGATGTGAAAGAACGCTTCTTCCGTGCGGTGTTGCCGATGGGCGCAGCAGTGGCGTTGGCCGGTGTTTTCTTGCTGGCCGAACCTGACATGGGCGCCTTCATGGTGATTGCCATCATTGCCATGGGCATCTTGTTTTTGGGCGGTGTGAATGCCCGCATGTTTTTCTTGATTTTTGCGGTGCTGGTGGGGGCCTTCGTCTTGATGATCGCGGCTTCCCCGTGGCGCCGAGAGCGCATTTTTGCCTATCTTGACCCCTTCAGCGCAGAGCATGCCTTGGGCAAGGGCTACCAACTCTCGCACTCACTCATCGCCATTGGGCGTGGTGAGATTTGGGGTGTCGGTTTGGGCGGCAGCATCGAAAAATTGCACTGGTTGCCAGAAGCCCACACCGACTTTTTGTTGGCGGTCATTGGCGAAGAATTTGGCCTGGTCGGGGTCTCGTTGGTGATCTTGCTGTTCTTGTGGCTGAGTCGCCGCATCATGGTGATCGGCCGCCAAGCCATTGCCCTCGACAAGGTGTTTGCAGGCTTGGTGGCCCAAGGTGTGGGCATCTGGATTGGATTCCAGGCCTTCATCAACATGGGCGTGAATTTGGGCGCCTTGCCAACCAAGGGCTTGACTTTGCCCTTGATGAGTTACGGCGGCTCGGCTGTCATGATGAATCTGATTGCCATTGCGGTGGTGCTGCGCATTGACGCCGAAAACAAACAGATGATGCGGGGAGGGCGATCATGAACGCCAAATGCGCATTGGTCATGGCGGGCGGCACCGGAGGACATATTTTTCCCGGTCTGGCCGTGGCTGAAGCTCTGCGCGCTGCGGGTTGGCGCGTGCATTGGTTGGGCGCTCCTGACAGCATGGAAAGCCAACTGGTGCCCCAACGCGGATTTGCCTTTGAGAGCGTTGCATTCGGTGGAGTGCGCGGCAAAGGGCTCGTGACACTGGCGGTGTTGCCCCTCAAACTGTTGCGCGCATTCTGGCAAAGCCTGCAAGTGATGCGCCGCGTGCGCCCTGATGTGGTGTTGGGCTTGGGCGGTTACATCACATTTCCTGGAGGCATGATGGCCAGCCTGTATGGCAAGCCTGTCGTGCTGCACGAACAAAACTCGGTCGCCGGCTTGGCCAACAAAGTGTTGGCCCAAATCGCAGACCGTGTGTTCACCGCATTTCCAGGGGTCATGAAAACCGGCCAGTGGGTGGGTAACCCCTTGCGCCAGGCCTTCACCGAACAGGCCGCACCGGCCGCGCGTTTTGCGGGTCGCTCAGGTCCTTTGCGCATCTTGGTGGTGGGGGGCAGCTTGGGCGCGAAAGCCTTGAACGACATCGTGCCGCAAGCTTTGGCTTTGTTGCCGGCAGCCACACGCCCCCTCGTGACCCACCAAAGTGGTGCCAAACAAATTGAGGCGTTGCGTGCCAATTACGAAGCGGCGGGTGTGCAGGCTGCGTTGACCCCTTTCATTGACGACACGGCGACAGCATTTGCACAAGCCGATCTGGTGATTTGCCGCGCAGGCGCGAGCACCGTGACCGAGTTGGCCGCCATTGGCGTGGCAGCCATCTTTGTGCCCTTCCCTTTTGCTGTGGACGACCACCAAACCACCAATGCCCAGTTCTTGGTGTCAGAGGGTGGCGGCTGGTTGATGCCGCAAGCCGAACTGACGGCTCAAACTTTGGCTGACCGATTGGCCACATTGGACCGTGAAGCCTTGTTGCATTGCGCAGAAAAAGCACACGCACAGAAAAAAACAAATGCCACGCGGGAGGTTGTGATGGCTTGTGAGGAGTTGGCAGCATGAAACACGCCATTCGAAAAATCCACTTCATCGGCATCGGTGGATCGGGCATGAGTGGCATTGCCGAAGTGCTGCTGAACCTGGGCTACCAGATCTCGGGCTCTGACCTGGCCGACAGCGCCACCTTGCACCGTCTGGCGGCATTGGGCATCGAAACCCACGTTGGCCACTCGGCCGTCAATGTGAAAGACGCAGATGCGGTCGTCACATCCACGGCAGTCAAATCGGACAACCCTGAAGTCTTGGCCGCCCGCGAGCGCCACATTCCCATCGTGCCCAGAGCGGTCATGTTGGCTGAATTGATGCGCATGAAACAAGGCGTCGCCATTGCAGGCACCCACGGCAAAACCACCACCACCAGTTTGGTGGCCAGTGTCTTGGCCGAAGCAGGCCTTGACCCCACGTTTGTGATTGGTGGTCGCTTGAACAGTGCCGGCGCAAATGCCAAGTTGGGCACGGGTGACTACATCGTGGTCGAGGCAGACGAGTCCGATGCCTCGTTCTTGAACTTGCTGCCGGTGATGGCGGTGGTCACCAACATCGATGCCGACCACATGGAAACCTATGGCCACGATCTGGCCCGCTTGAAGGCCGCGTTTGTGGAATTTTTGCACCGCATGCCGTTTTATGGCACCGCGGTGGTGTGCTCGGACGACCCCGGTGTTCAGTCCATCGTGCAAGACATTGCCCGCCCGGTGACCACCTATGGTTTGAACGAAGGCGCCCAAGTGCGTGCGATGAATGTGCGCGCAGAGAACGGCCAAATGCATTTCACAGTGCAACGCCGCAATGGGGTCACTTTGCCCGACTTGCCCTTGGTTTTGAACTTGCCGGGCAACCACAACGTGCTCAACGCCCTGGCGGCTGTTGCCGTGGCCGTGGAGTTGGGGGTCGATGACGCTGCCGTGCAACGCGCGTTGGCCGGATTCAAAGGCGTGGGTCGCCGCTTCCAACGCTATGGCGATGTGTCCCTGCCGCACGGCGCGGGCACTTTCACCGTCATAGACGACTATGGCCATCACCCTGTTGAGATGGCGGCGACTTTGGCGGCAGCCCGTGGCGCGTTCCCTGGCCGTCGCTTGGTGCTGGCGTTCCAGCCACACCGCTACAGCCGCACCCGCGATTGCTTCGAAGACTTCGTCAAGGTCATTGGCACCGGCTGTGACAGCGTGTTGTTGTCTGAGGTGTATGCCGCCGGCGAGGCGCCGATTGTGGCGGCCGACGGTCGCTCACTGGCACGAGCCCTGCGCGTGGCGGGCAAAGTGGAGCCGGTGTTTGTCGATGCCATTGCCGACATGCCCCAAGCGGTGCTCAGCAACGCACAAGATGGCGATGTGGTGATTTGCATGGGCGCAGGCTCGATTGGCGCCGTGCCCGCCAAAGTGGTGGAACTGGGAGGTGCCGCATGAGCACGCATCCTTTGGGCAAAGTGGCGGTCCTGATGGGGGGGCGCTCTGCCGAGCGTGAAGTGTCCTTGATGTCGGGCCAAGGCGTGTTGCAGGCCCTGCGTGCCAGCGGCGTGGATGCGCATGCCTTTGACCCAGCAGAACGCGATTTGGGCGCATTGAAGCAAGAGCAATTTGATCGTTGCTTCATCGCTTTGCATGGTCGCTATGGTGAAGACGGAACGGTGCAGGGCGCACTGGAATTGTTGGGCATTCCCTACACTGGCTCGGGCGTGATGGCCTCCAGCATCGCGATGGACAAAACCATGACCAAACGGGTGTGGCTGGCAGAAGGCTTGCCCACACCCGCTTATGTGCTGGTGCGACGCGAGCAATTGGGCCAGGTGTCCATGCAGAGCCTGATTCAAACCCTGGGCTTGCCCATGATCGTCAAACCTGCGCGTGAAGGTTCTTCGATTGGGGTGACCAAAGTCGTTGCGGCCGAAGACTTGCCTGCCGCGTTAGAAGCGGCTGGTCGCTGCGACGCGGATATTTTGTGCGAGCAGTGCATCGTGGGTGACGAGGTGACTTGCCCTGTTTTGGGTGAAGGCGACCAGACCCACGCCTTGCCGATCATTCGCATCGTGGCCCCTGCCGGCAACTACGACTACCAAAACAAATACTTCACCGACGACACCCAATACCTCGTGCCGAGTGGTTTGCCGCTTGCCGAAGAAAAGGCCATTGAAGCCTTGGTGGTCAAGGCCTACCAGTTGTTGGGCTGCAGAGGTTGGGGCCGATTGGATGTGATGATCGACGCCCAAACGCGCCAGCCTTACTTGTTGGAAATCAACACCTCGCCCGGCATGACTGGCCACTCGTTGGTGCCCATGTCTGCCAAGGCCGCGGGCATCAGCTACGAAGCCTTGTGCCAACAGTTGTTGACATCTGCCAGCTTGGACCATGTGCAGGAGGTGCGTGCGTGAACAAGAGCCTGCCACTGCCACTGGACATCCGCCTCATGAACTTCGCGGCAGCTTTGCTGGCGGGGGTATCGGTGTTGCTGATGTTGGGCAGCGGTATCCACTGGTTGTTGCAGCACCCGATTTTCAATATCCAGTCGATCACGGTGCAAGGCGAAGTCTCGCGCAACAACGCTGTGACTTTGCGTGCCAATGTGATGCCTCAGTTGAGCGGCAACTTTTTCACCATCGATTTGAAGCGCGCACGCGATGCCTTTGAAGCCGTGCCGTGGGTCAGGGGTGCGGTGGTGCACCGCGACTTCCCGAACAAATTGAAAGCGGTTTTGTTGGAACACGAGCCGATGGCACTCTGGGGCGACGAGGGCTCCAGCAAGATGGTGAACCAACAAAGCCAAGTGTTTGAAGCGAATGTGGAAGAGGTCGATGTCGATGCCTTGCCTCGCCTGAAGGGGCCAGACGATCAGTCTGCCTTGGTGGTGCGCATGTTTCGTGATCTGGTGCCCATTTTTAAAGCGGTGGACATGCGCATTGAGCAACTTGAGTTGACCCCTCGCGGCAGTTGGCGTGTTTTGACCGATGGTGGCGCGCAACTCGAATTGGGGCGCGGCACGGAAGCCGAAGTGGTCGCGCAGTTGAAGATTTTTTTCAGAACGTTGTCGCAAATCACCGCCCGTTATGGCCGCACGCCCAGCGCGTTGGCCGGGGCTGATTTGCGACACAAAGATGGTTATGCCGTGCGCTTGCGTGGTGTGACCACTCTCGACGTTGATGGCAAGAAGAGTCCTTGAGCGATCAAGGCGAAAGAATGAAACGGAAACGGTGATTCAAATGGCAAAAGAGTACAAAGATCTGGTGATTGGATTGGACATTGGCACCTCCAAAGTCATGGCGGTGGTGGCAGAAGTCATGCCCGATGGCGAGCTGAAGATTGCGGGTCTGGGCATCGCGCCAGGGAACGGTCTCAAGCGCGGCGTGGTGGTCAACATTGACGCCACTGTGCAAAGCATTCAACAGGCGCTGAAAGAAGCCGAGTTGATGGCGGACTGCAAGATCACCCGTGTCAATGTGGGCATCACCGGTAGCCACATTCGCGGCATCAATTCGAGCGGCATGGTGGCCATCAAGGACAAAGAAGTCACGCAAGCCGATGTGGCACGTGTGATGGAAACCGCGCGGGCCATCAACATCTCGACCGATCAACGGTTGCTGTTGGTGGCGCCACAGGAATTTGTCATTGACGGGCAAGAAGTCAAAGAGCCCATCGGCATGAGTGGCATGCGCCTTGAGGCCAAAGTGCACATCGTGACCGGGGCGCAAAGCGCAGCAGAAAACATCATCAAGTGCGTGCGCCGCTGTGGCTTAGAGGTCGACCAACTGTTGCTCAACCCCCAATCGTCGAGCCTCGCGGTGTTGTCAGAAGACGAGCGCGAGTTGGGTGTGGTGTGTGTGGACATTGGCGCAGGCACCACCGATGTGGCGATTTTCTCCAACGGATCGATCCGCCACACCGCCGTGATTCCGATCGCCGGTGATTTGATCACCAGCGACATTGCCATGGCGTTGCGCACGCCCACCAAAGATGCAGAAGACATCAAGGTGGAGAGCGGTTTTGCCAAGCAATTGTTGGCCGACCCTGATGCGCAGGTGGAAGTGCCGGGCTTAGGTGACCGTGGCCCTCGCATGTTGAGTCGCCAAGCCTTGGCCGGCGTGATTGAACCGCGCATCGAAGAAATCTTTTCGCTGGTGCACCAAGTCATTCGCGAGTCAGGCTATGAAGAAGTTTTGTCCTCCGGCATTGTCTTGACCGGTGGCAGCGCTGTCATGCCCGGCATGGTCGAGTTGGGTGAAGACATCTTCTTGAAACCTGTGCGTCGCGGTTTGCCCAAGTACGCCGGTGGCTTGGCCGACATGGTCAGCCAGCCGCGTGCGGCCACGGTGATGGGCTTGCTCGAAGAGGCCCGTTTGGCGCGTTTGCGTGGCTACAAAGTCACGCAGAAAAAGAGCTCCATGAACAACGCATTCGGTCGCTTCAAAGACTTCATTGTGGGGAACTTCTGATGAACTGGAAAAAACGCTTTCTGGCTCGCGGCAGTCCACCTGCATGGCGACCGTGTCGATGTTGACACGCCCTCTGGTTCACAAAAATAAATTGAGATTTTTTCCGGCAACTGCAAACAAATTTAGGAGTAGCACCATGACCATCGAAATGATTCAGACAGAAGAATTCAACCAAGGCACTCAGATCAAAGTGATCGGTGTTGGCGGCGGCGGCGGCAACGCGGTCGAGCACATGATCGAGCGCAATGTTCAGGGCGTCGAATTTGTCTGTGCCAACACCGACGCGCAGGCTCTGGCTCGCAGCGCGGCACACCGTTTCATTCAACTGGGTCAAACTGGTTTGGGCGCTGGCAGCAAGCCTGAAAAAGGCCGTGAAGCCGCAGAAAGCGCTGAAGCCGACATTCGCGCTGCCATTGAAGGCTCGCACATGTTGTTCATCACAGCCGGCATGGGCGGCGGAACCGGCACTGGTGCTGCCCCAGTGATTGCCCGCATTGCCAAAGAAATGGGCATTTTGACGGTGGGCGTGGTCACCAAGCCGTTTGAGTTTGAAGGCGGACGCCGCATGTCCAACGCTGACTTGGGCATGCAAGAGCTCGAAGCCAACGTCGACTCGCTGATTGTGGTGTTGAACGAAAAGTTGCTGGAATTGCCCGGTGGCGAAGACATGACACAGGACGAAGCTTTCGCCCACGCCAACGACGTGCTGAAAAACGCTGTGGGCGGTATTGCCGAAATCATCAATGTGCCCGGCCATGTGAACGTCGACTTTGAAGACGTGCGCACTGTGATGGGCGAGCCTGGAAAAGCCATGATGGGCACAGCAGCGGCCAGCGGCCCTGACCGTGCCCGCATCGCCGCAGAACAAGCAGTGGCTTGCCCATTGCTGGAAGGCGTGGATTTGTCGGGTGCCAAAGGCGTGCTGGTCTTGATCAGCGCAGCCAAGGGCTCTTTGAAATTGTCCGAGTCCAAGCAAGCCATGAACACCATTCGTGCCTACGCTTCTGAAAATGCCCATGTGATTTACGGTACGGCTTATGACGAAAGCTTGGGCGACGAAATCCGTGTCACGGTGGTGGCGACAGGCTTGTCCAAAGCCGGTGCACGCCGCACAGCGCCTCCACTGCAAGTGTTGCGCACGGGTACCGACAACGTACCTTTCACCATGGGTGGCCAAGAGGCAGTGGCGCCTGCCATGCAGGCAGCGCCTTTGGCTACCAGCGGCATGAACACGCCTGCCATCTGGCGCAGCAACCGCACCCACGCAGCCGCTCGCGTGGACGGCATGGCCAACGCTGGCATGGACGACATCGAGATCCCCGCTTTCTTGCGCAAGCAGGCCGACTGATTGGTCGTCTCGAAGGAAAATAATGGTGCTTTGGGGTCAGACAGGGAAGGGCCTGTCTGACCCCTTTTTGTGTGGAAACAACTGATTTCCTCGACAGAACAGTCCAATTTTTCGGCCATTAAAATAAGCACATGCTCGCTCAACGCACTCTCAAAACCTTGACCAAAGCCGTCGGCGTGGGCTTGCACAGT
>JBEGTA010000006.1:0-7343 GCA_041179665.1 Pseudomonadota bacterium | reverse complement strand
GCGATCTGAGCAGCAAAATTGCCCAGTACCTGCCAACAGGCCGGGTGGGGCATTTCCAAATTGCCGAAGTGCCACACCGCCACGAACCCGGCACCGGCGAGGTGAACTGGGCGCACATTTTCAAAACCATCGATCAAGTCTCAGCCGAGTGCGGCTGGCATGGCTGGATCGGCTGCGAGTACAACCCAGCCGATACCTCCGCAGGCGGCACATCGCGCGGCCTGGACTGGATGCGTCCTTATCGATGAGTGAGGTGTGACGGGGCTTGAGCTGAGGCGCTATCGCACCAGACGCCAAGGCCAAGGCACGGTAGCCTTGGTCTTGGCGTGAACACACTCACACCATGGGCAACGGCAAAGCCCGCAAGCGTTTGCCATTGATCGATGCGATCGCATTGGCGATGGCCGGTGCCAACGGGGGCAGGCCCACTTCACCAATGCCGCCCGGGTGGTTGTCGGTGGGCATCACCTTCACAAACACTTCGGGTGCTTCGTGGGCACGTAGCACTTGGTATTTGTTCAGGTTGGTTTGCTGAGGCTCGCCCGCGCGGAAGTCCATGTGCTCGTGCAAAGCCGCTGACAAACCAAAGATCACCGAGCCTTCAATTTGCACCTGCACATTTTGCGGTTGCAAGGCGTGACCGCAATCCACCGCAGACCAGACCTTGTGCACCTTGGGACGGCCATTGACGATGGAAACCTGCACCACCATGCCGCAGTAGGTGTTCCAAGCGTCCGAGAACGCCAGGCCCAGCGCGTGGCCCTTGGGCAGCTTGGCCTTGCCCCATTGCGACATGTCGGCCACCGCCTTGAGCACGGCCTGACCGCGCGGGTGTTTCTTCAACAGATCCATGCGGTAGGCCAGCGGGTCTGCTTTCACGCCACGCGCAACTTCATCGATCAGGGTCTCGATTGCGAACTTGGTGTAACCCGGGCCCACGGCACGCCAAAAACCAGCTTGAATGCCGCGCTCTTCGATCATGAATTGCACGCTGTGGTCAGGAATATCGTAGGTGATTTCGGTGCCTTCCATCACGGGCGCGTCTTTGCCGCCCGAGGCTTTGAAAGCAGGCGGCACCACGCGGGCGTAAATGCCCTCGGACACCACGCGGTGCAACAAGCCGACGATCTTGCCTTGCGCGTCCACACCGGCCACCAAATGCTGCCCGGTCATGGGGCGGTATTTGTCGTGGACCATGTCGTCTTCGCGGGTCCAGATCACCTGAATCGGAGTGCCTGGCATGGCCTTGGCCACCAAAGCCGCATCTGCCGAGTAGTCGGCTTCGACACGACGACCAAAACCACCGCCCAGCAAGGTGATGTTGACGGTGATGTTTTCAGGCTTGAAGCCGGCCGCAGCGGCAACGGTGCCGGTGACAAACGAGGCCGACTGGGCGGGTGCCCAAACTTCGATCTTGTCGCCGTCCACGCGCGCTGTGCAGTTCATGGGCTCAAGGCAAATGTGGCTGACCATTTCGCTGATGTAGGTGGCGCTGAAGGTGCGCGTGGCACCCGCCAACTGCTTGGCTGCGTCTCCGTGGGCAATGAAGGGGACCCCTTTGTCGTAAAGGTCTTCTGCGCGCTTGGCGTACTCCACGCGCATTTGATCGGTGTATTGCGTGCGGGCCTTGGCGTTTTGACTCCACACCACCTTGAGTTTGTCGCGCGCCACTTTGGCGGTGTAAAACGAATCGGCCACCACGGCCACTCCATAGGGCAAACGCACCACATTCTTCACGCCCGCCACTGCACGTGCGGCAGCGTCGTCCACGCTCTGAGGCACTTCGCCTTGCACCGGGGCGCGCAACACCGAAGCCCACAGCATGCCCGGCAAACGCTGGTCAATGCCGTACTTGGCCTGTCCGCTCGACTTGGCAGGCACATCCACTCGGGGAATGTCTTTGCCGATCAGGCGGAACTGCGCCATCGGCTTGAGCATGCTCTTGTCGACCTTGGGCAACTCGGCCGGAACCGCTGCCACCTTGGCAATGTCGGCATACGTCATGGCACGTCCACTGCTGTGGATCACGCGGCTGGCTTCGGTGCGCAGCTCGGCGGCGGGCACGCCCATGGCCTGCGCTGCGGCGTTCACCACCACCAAGCGGGCTTGGGCGCCCGCCAGGCGCAGGGGCTCGTAATAGCCTTGCACCGTGCGGGATGCGCCGGTGGTCATGCCGCCGCCAAAGCGGGGGTTGCCAAAGCGCTTCGGATCGCTGGGCGACTGCACCACGCGCACTTGGCTCCAGTCCAGATCCATCTCTTCGGCCAGCAGCATGGGCATGGCCGTCATGGTGCCCTGGCCCATTTCAGCAGCAGGCGACATCAAGGTCACCACGCCATCCAAGCCAATGTTGATCCAGCTGTTGGGACCAAAGCCGCCTGCGCCAGGTGTCTGGGCCTGCGCCAATTCGGATTGCGTCAGGCCAAAGGACAGGCCCAAAGCCAAACCACCCGAGCCGAGCATGAAAGAGCGGCGAGAGACGCTCGGTGTCAATGGGGTGTTCATCGTTTTCATGCCTTGCCTCCTTTGAGGGTTTTTTGGGCGTGCGAGACAGCGGTGGCGATCTGGTTGTAAGTGCCGCAGCGGCAAATGTTGCCGCTCATGGCTTCCAAAATTTCGGTGCGGCTCAGGTTCTTCTTGACCACGCTGATCACCTTGGCCGCCGTCATGAGCTGGCCCGACTGGCAATAGCCACACTGCGGGGCTTGGGCCTTGACCCAACCGGCTTGCAAGGCTTGGCCGGTGGGGGTCTTCATGAGGCCTTCGACGGTGGTGATGTTTTTGCCGTCCACAGCCGACACGGGCAGCGCGCAAGAACGCACAGGTTCACCGTTCAGGTGCACCGTGCAGGCACCGCACTGGGCAATGCCGCAACCGAACTTGGTGCCAGTGAGGTTGAGCTTTTCACGGATGACCCACAGCAAAGGGGTCTCTGGCGTGGCATCGACCGAGACGGCCTCGCCATTCACTTTGAATCGAACCATGCGTTTCTCCTGTTGAACGCTGACTGATGAAAGGGGCTGGGCCCCACCAAACTGCTCAAGCTTGACCACGGCGACGGGCTGGTTGCGCCGTGCTTTGGATCTCAACCCATCAAGTTAAAGTGACCCGCCCCATCGCGCTGTCACTCAAGGCTCAATATCAGGCAAACCCTGAATCAAACCGACAAACCGCACACGGTTTTTGAGCCTTCCCAATTGCTGAGAGATTGGCTCAAATCCGTGCCGCGCCGCATGGCGGTCATTTCGGCCACGATGCTCATGGCGATCTCTGGCGGCGTCAAAGCACCTATATTCAAGCCCACCGGGCCGTGCAACTGACGCACTTCTTCTTCGGTGACATCAAAGTCGAGCAAGCGCTTACGACGTTGCGTGTTGTTGTGCAACGAGCCCAACGCACCCACATAGAAAGCGGGCGTGCGCAACGCTTCCATCAGGGCCAAGTCATCGAGCTTGGGGTCGTGCGTGACGGCCACTACGGCGCTGTTGTGGTCCAAGCGCATGGCCAACACCAAGTCGTCGGGCATTTCTGTCGACAAGGTCACGCCGTTCATGGCTTCCCACCCTTCGTGGTATTCGACGCGCGGCTCACACACCGTGACTTGGTAGTCCAACATAACGGCCATGGCCGCCAAGTAGCGTGACAACTGACCGCCGCCAATGACCAACAACCGCAGGCGCGGGCCGTGCACGGTGGTCAGGCTTTGCCCGTCAAATTGCAGCTTGTCGCCATCTTGCGCGGCGGCCATGCGCACCATGCCGGTGGCCATGTCCAGACGCCTTTCAACCCGCTGGTGCTGTTCAATGTGCACCAACAACTCGCGCAACTGCGATTGCGGCGACAGGGGCTCCAACACCACCTGCACCGAACCGCCACAAGGCAGCCCAAAACGGCGCACCTCTTCGGCGGTTTGGCCATAGGTGGTGGTTTCAGGCAAACGCATCGCCAACTCACCAGCGGCCACGCGGCGAATCAAATCGTCTTCAATGCAGCCGCCCGAGACCGAGCCAGCAACCTGACCATCACCCCGAATGATCATGAGCGAGCCCGGCGGACGCGGCGCCGAGCCCCAGGTGCGCACCACGGTGCCCATCACCACTCGGTGACCACGGCTTTGCCAGTCCAGCGCGGTGCGAATCACATCGATGTCAATGCTGTTCATCTGCGTGTCTCCATCCAAAAGAGGGTGTTGTTCATCTGACGGTCATGCCGCCCTCACAGGGGCGACCAGCGGGCGAGTTGAAATGGTCTGCGCCACTGCAACAGCAGTTGCCCCGCCGCCAATGCGCCCAATATGCCCATGGCCAATTGCATGGCCGCAGGGCCAACCACCGGGCTGAGAGCGCCCACCCACAATAGCAAGCCTGGCCCCAACAAACATGCAGTGGTGCGGGTCAACCAAGGCGGCATCCAGCGCAAGTCGTCGCGACCATCGCGCGGGCGAGCACAGTGCAAGGCCCAAGCCAGCGAAGGCAGCAACATGGCCAAGAAGCCCTGCACCGGCGTGTCGCCCAAAAGCATGAGTGCACCCAACGCCAACAACACCAAGCCCAGCATGGGGCGCCGCGTTGCGTGCAACGATGAAGGAAACTTTTGCAGTGCGGCCATCGCCTCAGTTGGCCCTGGCCTTGTATCCAATGATGCCCAGGCCCAGGCCACCACGGCAGGCGCGCCGGCCATCAAAGCCAAATGCACCCACACCAAGGTCTCGGTGCGCCAACCGAGACCGGCGCACCACACATTGCCCAACCACAAACTGCCCATCATCAAGCCCATGGCCGAGGGTGCCAACAGCACCAACACCCGACCGCGTGGGCCCGCACACACTGGCACAGGCTCAGCCGACCAACGGTCACGCGCGGCCAACAGCAAGGCTGCCAACGCCAAACCCAGCGTCACCGCCCAAAGTGGCGCCGCAGACATTTTGGGCAGACCCCAAATCAAACCCACCCCGATGCCCGCCAACAGCGGGTGCCAAGCGAACTTGCCGAGCTGAAAGGTGCTGACGCGGCTGCGCGTCTCGAGCGCACCACTCCACACGCCCCACACCGCAGCCAAGCACAGCAAGCCCAGATGTGATGCGCCCCAGCGCGTCAGCGCATCGGGTAGCCAAACACCCCCAGCACAAAGCAGGCCGCACACAGCCACACGAAGGGGCTCTGCCTGCATGGCCCACGCAGTGCCCCTGACCGCCAAACGGGCCGTCCACCACACCACCACGGCCAGCACCCCACTGGCCACACCCCAACCCAAACGCATGCCTTGTTCACCCAACCACAGCCAGGCCAACAAGGTCACCCCCCACTGCGACACCTCACCGGCATGGGCCCATGCGCGTGGCAAAGTCAAAGTGGGGTTGGTCCGTTCAGACATGCGCATAACCATGCAGTTGGTCCGACCCGCCGGCGGCGTGAACGCTGACATTGAAGGAAACAATCACCCGATCGGTGGTGCCGTGATAGGGCATGGCTTGGTGCGGCAACCACGAGGGAAACACCACCAACTGGCCGGGCACGGGCTCGATATCGAGGTGGGCGTTTTGCAAATACGCATTGCCAAAGTCCATGGCCGCACCACCCAGTCGGTTGAAGTGCGGGCCATAAAAACGGGTCACACCATTCGCCGCACCCAGCACCGGATGGGCGCTGCGCTGCTCTGGCGGATCCACTTGCAAGCAATACACCCCCGACCAAGAACAGTTGCCGTGGGTGTGCACATCGTGGTGACTGCCTTGGCTGGACACCTGAAACCAAATGCCGCGCATGGCGATTTGAAAGCCGGGCTTGCCCTCGGGCCAAGCACCTTGGTTGGCCAGCACCACGGTCTGCCGAACACTGTCGACCAAAAAGCCCACCAATTGCTCCCATTCAGCCAACCGAATGCGTTGCAGCAAATCATCGCGACTGGCATAAAACGCGCGCGGTGCAGGCGCAGAGGCGCCGCCATCGGCTGGGCCGTTGTTCGCCGTGTCGGTGGCCCGCAAGGACTGGAACACGCGCACCAACACCGCATTGACCGCCTCGGCCTGTGCGAAGCGGTGCACGCCAATGGGCGTTTGCCAAAACTGGTGCAACGGGTCGGCGGGGATCATGGTGGGCGGTGTCGCTTCAGACCGTCGTCACAAAGTCGGCGGGCCACTTGAGCCGGTGACCGGTGCGCGCCGCCAAGGCTTCGATGTCTTCGGGGGTGTCCACATCGGTGCGATAGCGGCTGTTGGTGCTGCTCCAAGGGTGCACTTGTTCGGGATTGGCGGCTTGCCACTGACGGCAGCCGATGCGGGCGTCGCCCGCCAAAATCTGCTCTCGCACTTCGTTGCTGAACATCACCGGATTGCCGGGCAAGCCATCCACCGTGGGTTGCACGACTTGGGTTCCTGCGGGGCGCTTTTTGTAGGCGCCAATCAGGTCATTGATGTCCTGCGAGTTGATGAGCGGCAGGTCGGCCAACGCCACCAACACCGCATCGAGTTTGTGCGACAGGCCTTGCAAGCCCAAACGCAACGACGAGATTTGTCCGGCATCTGGGTCGGGGTTGCGCACCAAGGTAACCGGAAACTCTTTCACCACTTCTTCAATGCGCTCGGCGTAATGGCCCAGCACCACCACCACCTCGTCCACACCCGCACCCGACAGCGCGATCAATTGGCGGCGAATCAGCGGCACGCCACCCAACTCCAACAAGCACTTGGGTCGGTGCCCCATGCGCGAAGCCGAACCGGCCGCCAACAGCACCGCGCCCACAGTGACGCGGCTGTAAAGCCCGCCACCTCCTTTAAGTATGCAACCCATGTTCAGCCTCCACAGCAAGACGGTTTGCCAGATGCTGCCACAGACACCGGCGCTTCTGTGGCCACGGGCGTCCGCGCAGAGACTGCTTGAGGCTCACGCCCCCTGCGGGCGGCGACCACCGAGGTCAACACAGACAGCGCGATTTCTTCGGGGGTTTGCGCGCCAATGGATTCGCCTGCCGGCGCCACGATGCGGGCCACGGCTGCCGGGTCTTCGCCGCTGCTGACCAAACTGTCCAACATGACTTGGGCCTTGCGTGCGCTGGAGACAAACCACAGCCCTTGCGGCTGCAATGCCAGCGCCACCTTGAGGCCCTGCAAGTCGCGGCGGCCTTGTGTGGCCACCACCACGAATGGCGTTGACGCCAATTGCGCGCCCACGGTGTCAATTTGGTCGGTGCTCAAGACGCTGTCGGCATCGGGGTAGTCTGCAGGCTGCGCGCCCTGCGCCACCACCGCCACACGCAAGCCAACGCGTGGCGCCAAGCTCGCGATGGCGCGGGCCACAGGCGAGTCGCCCACCACCGTGAGCATGGCCGAGGGCATGATCGGGTCA
>JBEGTA010000005.1:0-5150 GCA_041179665.1 Pseudomonadota bacterium | reverse complement strand
ATCAATTTGCATGTCCACCATGGGAATGGCGTGGCTCTCAACAAGATACACCCGCGCCCCACTGGGCTGGGTCCAGTGCTGAATGGGCAACGCTGCGTGGGCCCCACCACCCGCCAACATCAAGGCGCACAGGAGCGCCAGGCGAGCCGGCCATGACAAGGGTTGAAGGGGAGTGGTCAAAGTCAAAAACATGGTGTCTTCACACTCGTGATGGAGCGATTCAGTGGGCGGTTCATTGAGCGACTCATTGGGCGACTCATTGGGCGATTCATTGTGTGATTCAGAGTGCGATTCATTGGGCAAATAAAAAGAAATTGGGCGAGTGGCAGCGCGGTCTATCAATGGCGCATGCCCGGAGCCGCACGCCGTGGTTTGGGCGAGTCGGCCAATGGCTGGGGCCGCAAAATGCCCACCGTGAGGCTGTCATCACCAAAATACTTTTGGGCCACCGACTGCACCTGTGCAGGTGAAATTTGGCGCAAACGCGCGATCAATTGCGCGCTGTAGTCGGGCGGCAATCCCAAGGACCAAGCCACGCCGAGTTCACGGCCTTGGTTGAAGACCGAATCGAGTTTGTAAATCTCACTGGCCACCCACTGCGTCTTGACCCGCTGCAATTCAGCCTCGGTCACACCTTCAGTGGCGACACGCTGCACTTGCGCGCGCAGAGCGGCTTCCAGGGCTTCTGGGGTTTGGCCTTTGGCTGGCACGCCGTCCAGATAAAAGAACTGAGGACCTCGCCCCATCAACCCGTTGTAGGCCCCGACGCTGTCAGCCAGGCGCTTGTCGCCCTGCGTCAGGGTGCGCTCTAAACGCGCACCGCTGTAGCCATCCAGCACTGCTGCGAGCACCGTCAGGGCCAAAGCATCGTCGTTCTCAGGCGTGACCTCTAAATTGGCCATGCGAGGCACCTTGAAGGCCAAGGTCACATAGGACTGCTCGGCTGGGGCTTTGAACTCCAGCCGTCGCAGACCTTGTTGCGCGGGCTCTTGTTGTGGTTTGCGCGGCGCCACAGGCCGGGACGCGATGGCCCCGTAATATTTTTCTGCCAAGACTTTGACTTGCAGGGGGTCCACATCCCCGGCCACCACCACCGCCGCGTTGCTGGGCGTGTACCACTTGCGGTAGAAATCGCGGGCATCTTGGGCCGTCATGGCCTCCAAATCGCTCATCCAACCCACGATGGGTCGGCGGTACGGCGAAGCCGTCAAAGCGGTGGCCATCAGCATTTCGTGCAGTTGGGCGCGCGGGTTGTCTTCGGTGCGCAGCCGGCGCTCTTCTTTCACCACCTCCAACTCTTTTGCAAATTCAGCATCTGGCCATTGGTTGTTGGCAAAGCGATCGGCTTCAAGACGCATCACGGCTTCGAGTTGGCCCGATGGAATTTGCTGAAAATAACCGGTGTAATCCTTCGAGGTGAAGGCGTTTTCGCGGCCACCCAAAGCGGCAACGCGGCGAGAAAACTCTCCCGCTGCCAATGTGGGCGTGCCCTTGAACAGCATGTGCTCAAGCACGTGGGCCACGCCACTGGTGCCGTCTACCTCGTCCATAGAGCCCACCCGCAACCAAACCATGTGGACCGCGGTCGGGGCACGGCGGTCGGGCTTGACCCACAGAGTCATGCCGTTGGCCAAGGTAAATGTGTGCACCTGAGCGGACTGAGCCCAAGCGGGGCTGACGGGGCTGACAGCGAGCAGCCCGCCCAAGACCCAGCCGCTCGCCATCATGACTGTCCAACTGAATGCCTTGTGGCTGCTGGCAAAGAAATTAACAGATCTGGCCCGGAGTTGGCCCAAGTGAAAGTTCGGTTTCATAGAATGCATGATCCATCAAATCCAGACCATGTTCAGTTTCTTCAAAAAAAAATCCCCAGTAGCCGAGGTCTCATCGGCGCCCGCGCCTGACACGGCCACCGCATCGGCACCGGGCGGCCGGCAAGGCTGGCTGGACCGCCTCAAAGCGGGTCTGCGCAAAACGGGCTCCAGCATCGCCACGGTCTTCACGGGCACGCGTATCGACGATGACCTGTACGAAGAGCTGGAGACCGCTTTGCTGATGGCCGACACCGGCGTCAAAGCCACCGAACACCTGCTGCAAGACTTGAAACGCCGGGTCAAAGAAACCCAAACAACGGAGCCGGCGCAAGTTAAAAATCTGTTGGCCGATGCCATCACCGACCTGTTGCAACCCCTGCAAAAACCGCTCGCTGTGGGTGAGCACCACCCCACGGTGATCATGGTGGCCGGCGTGAACGGCGCTGGCAAAACCACTTCAATTGGCAAATTGACCAAACACCTGGCCGATGAGGGCCTGAGCGTACTGTTAGCGGCAGCCGACACCTTCCGCGCCGCCGCCAAAGAACAGTTGGCCGTTTGGGCCGACCGCAACACCGTCGAAATCGTCAGCCAACAAGGGGGTGACCCCGCCGCTGTGAGTTTTGATGCCGTCAGTGCCGGCCGTGCGCGCGGCCGCGATGTGGTGCTGGTGGACACGGCGGGCCGCTTGCCAACCCAACAGCATCTGATGGAAGAGTTGAAAAAGATCAAACGCGTTGTGCAAAAAGCCGACGCCACAGCCCCGCACGAAGTGCTGTTGGTGATTGACGGCAACACCGGCCAAAACGCACTGGCCCAAGTGCGGGCCTTTGACGACACTTTGGGCCTGACCGGGCTGATCGTGACCAAGCTGGATGGCACGGCCAAAGGGGGCGTGTTGTGTGCCATTGCCCGTGAAAAGCCGATCCCGGTTTACTTCATTGGGGTCGGTGAAAAGCTGGAGGACTTGGAAACCTTCAATGCGCGCGAATTTGCGCAGGCACTGCTGGCCTAATTAATTCATTAAGCCTCTTTTAAAGGTTTTTTGTAGTTCCAATGAAGTTCAAGATGCCCTGACAACTTGCAGGATTTGCTGTTAGCACTCTCTGCAACGGAGTGCTAAAATGGCTACATCTGAAAGGAGTTCTGGTATGAACATTCAAACTGGTTCCCCCACCACCGCGATGACCTTGAGCAACCCGTGGGCGGTTGTCCCTGCGCTCGGCCATCTGGACGCCTACATTTCTGCGGTTAACCGCATGCCCATGCTCACCCTTGAAGAAGAGCAAGAGGCCGCCCGCCAACTCAAAGCCAACGACGACTTGGAAGCCGCTCGCAAATTGGTGCTCTCGCACTTGCGCTTGGTGGTCTCGGTGTCACGCCAATATTTGGGTTACGGCTTGCCGCATGGTGACTTGATCCAAGAAGGCAATGTCGGCTTGATGAAGGCCGTGAAACGCTTTGACCCCGACCAAGGGGTGCGTCTGGTGAGTTACGCCTTGCACTGGATCAAAGCCGAAATCCATGAGTACATTTTGAAGAACTGGCGTATGGTCAAGGTCGCAACGACCAAGGCCCAACGCAAATTGTTTTTCAACCTGCGGTCCATGAAGCAAGGCTACAAGGCCGAGGCCGAAGAAGGCACCCACCGCGACACCTTGACCGCTGACCAAGTGGACTCGATGGCGCACCACCTCAACGTGAAACGCGAAGAGGTTTTGGAGATGGAAATGCGCATGTCTGGAGGCGACGTCCTGCTGGACCCCTCGCCTTCAGACGATGGTGAGCAGGCCTTTGGCCCGATTGCTTACTTGGCTGATGTGAACCATGAGCCGACCGCCATGATCGAGGCGCACCAGCGTGACGTGATGGCCAGCGATGGCCTGGCCACGGCCCTGAATGCACTGGACGACCGCAGCCGCCGCATCGTGGAAGAGCGCTGGTTGAAGGTCAATGACAATGGCTCGGGCGGCATGACTTTGCACGATTTGGCCGATGAGTACGGCGTCAGCGCCGAACGGATTCGTCAGATCGAAGTCGCCGCCATGAAAAAAATGAAAAAGGCGCTGGCCGAGTTCGCTTGAACCTGCACGCGACAGCCCTGTCTTAGATGCCCGGTTTTGACCGGGCATTTTTTTGGCCCTGGCCCGTCAAGTTGACTGCGCAAACAGCGGCAGACTTACTTGCCGCTCAATAAAATTTTGGCATCGGCTGCCAATGCTGCGGCGCCACTGGCATGGCGGTTGTACAAACGCACCCGGCCTTGCGGGTCAAAGGTGAAGCTGCCCGCCGAATGGTCCATGGTGTAGCTGGTGGGCGTTTTGCCTTCGACTTTTTTGAAATAAATTTTGAAGTCTTTGGTCACTTTGGGCAATTGCTCGGGCGTGGGTCGCAGCGCCACAAAGTCAGCGCCAAAGTTGGCCATGTAGGCCTTTAGCAGTTCTGGGGTATCGCGCTCAGGGTCCACCGTGATGAAGATGCTTTGCAAACGCGCTCCATCGGCGCCCAGCAATTGCTTGGCTTCCACCATCTCTTGCATGGCCGTAGGGCACACATCGGGGCACTGCGTGAAGCCAAAAAACACCACCACCACTTTGCCCGCAAAATCTTTCAAGGTGCGAACCTGGCCGTTCTGATCGCTCAGCTCCCAACCTTGTGCGTAATCGGCGCCGGTGATGTCCACCGCTCGAAAAGCCGGTTTGTCTTCGGCACAGGAAGCCAGCAAACCGCCGGCTCCCAGCGCCAAGGCGCCCGTCAAAAGAATTCTGCGAGAAAGCATGTTCGGACCTTAGAAAATATAGTGATCGATCAGCAGCGCTGCGAACAAAGCACTCAAATGAACGAGAGAAAAACGGAATGTTTTTCGAGCGAGCTCATCCGAATAGTGGCGGTACAACGCCACGGCGTAAGCCATGAAGCCGATGCTCAACACCACTGCCGCTGCCAAATACAACCAAGAACTCATGCCGTACACAAAGGGCATGAGGCAGGCGGCCGTCAGCACGATGGTGTAAAGCAGAATTTGCAAACGCGTGAATTCGTTGCCATGTGTCACCGGCAACATAGGCAAACCCGATTTACGGTAGTCCTCAACGCGATACAGCGCCAGCGCCCAAAAATGCGGTGGGGTCCACAGAAAGATGATCAAAAACAAGATCAAGGCCTCTGGCCCCACTTCCCCTCTCATGGCGGCCCAGCCCAACACGGGCGGCATCGCACCACTGGCGCCACCAATCACAATGTTTTGTGGTGTGAGGGGTTTCAAGATCACGGTGTACACCACGGCATAACCCACAAACGTGGCAAAGGTGAGCCACATCGTGAGCGGGTTCACCC
>JBEGTA010000004.1:0-4440 GCA_041179665.1 Pseudomonadota bacterium | reverse complement strand
ACCCAAATGCTCACACCCTCTTGTCGGCGGGTGTACACATCGCGTGCCATTTGCAGCGCATGCGCCGAATCCGATGCGTGCAGGCTGCCGCAATGCTTGTGCTCCAAGCCTTGTTTGCTGCGCACAAATACTTCCCACAGGGGCCATTCTTTGAGTGCGGGGGTGCTCATGCTGCTTCCTTCAATTGGCGTGCTTGTTGTTTTTGGGCGTGGGCCAGTGCTGCTTCGCGCACCCAGGCACCGTCGTTCCAAGCTTTGACGCGCGCACCCAAACGTTCTTTGTTGCAGGGACCATTGCCGTTCACGGTAGCCCAAAACTCGTCCCAGTCGATTTGGCCGTAGTCATGCGCCTGGCGGGCTTCGTTCCACTTCAAGTCGGGGTCGGGCAAGGTCACGCCCAGCACTTTGGCTTGGGGCACGGTGGCGTCCACAAACTTTTGTCGCAGGTCATCGTTGCTGATGCGTTTGATGCCCCAGCGCATGCCTTGCGCACTGTTGGGGCTGTCGCTGTCGGGCGGCCCAAACATGGCCAAGCACTTCCACCACCAGCGGTTCACGGCGTCTTGCACCATGGCTTTTTGCTCCGCCGTGCCTTGCATCATGACCAGCAGGGCCTCGTAGCCTTGGCGTTGGTGGAACGATTCTTCCTTGCACACCCGCACCATGGCGCGGGCATACGGGCCATAGGAGCAGCGGCACAGTGGCACTTGGTTCATGATGGCGGCGCCATCGACCAGCCAACCCACCACGCCCACGTCGGCCCAGTTCAAGGTGGGGTAATTGAAGATGGAGCTGTATTTGGCCTTGCCGGTGTGCAGGGCTTCCAGCATTTGGTCACGGCTGGTGCCCAGCGTTTCGGCGGCGCTGTAGAGGTACAGGCCGTGACCGCCTTCGTCTTGCACTTTCGCAATCAGGATGGCTTTGCGCTTGAGGCTGGGCGCGCGGCTGATCCAATTGCCTTCAGGCAGCATGCCGACGATTTCGCTGTGTGCGTGTTGGCTGATTTGGCGCACGAGGGTTTTGCGGTAAGCCTCTGGCATCCACTCGCGGGGCTCGATGCGGCCGTCGGCGTCGATGCGTGCGTCAAATTGCGCCTGCAAAGCAGCGTCTTGGGCGCTCAAGGCTTTGGGGACGGCTTTCAGACCGGCTGACTTGGCGTCTTCGGTTGTATCTGGGACGCTGAAAGATTGCGTGTACATGGCTTGCTCCTGCGCCGAACAAGACGGGATGATCGTGGCGCAGGGAGCAGTATATCAATTAACCGACCGTACGGTCGGTTAATTTTGATGGTCACTCTCCGGATTTTCCCTGTGCTGGGCGGGGCCGTTTCAAGACGATTCGACCTGCCAGCTTTTGCCCGTGCCGCGCGCCAAAGCGGGACCCACCACATCCAGCGCTTGGCGAATTTGGTCTTTCAGGGTGAAAGGCGGGTTGATGACGAACATGCCACTGGCCACCAAACCACCTTCGTCGCCTGCGCCTCGGCCAATCGCCAAGGTGGCGTTCAGCCAAGGCTTTTGCGCTTGGTTGGCCAGGGTGCGCAGCCGGCGCGGCAGATCGTGGGCTTCAGGCCGAGGGATGATGGGGTACCAAACCAAATAAGTGCCGGTTGAAAAGCGTTTCAGGTATTCCTGAATCACATTGGCCACCTTGGCGTAATCGGATTTGATCTCGTAGCTGGGGTCAATCAGCACCATGGCGCGCTTTGAGCCTGAGGCCGAAGCAGGGGGCGGCAGCAGTTTTTTGAGTGCCTCAAAGCCGTCTTCGCGGCTGACGGTGATGGTGCGCCCCGCGCCCAATTGGGCGATGTTGGAGATCAGCGACTTGCTGTCCGTGGGGTGCAATTCAAAGAGGCGCAGGCGGTCACGCGACTCGTGACGCATCAGTTTGTGCATCAAAAAGGGCGAGCCGGGGTAGATGCGGGCTTGGCCGTTGGGGTTGAAACTGGCGATTTGCTCCAGATAGTCTTGCACTGGTTCGGGCAATACATCGCGTTTTTCAACTTCGGACAGCAGTTTGAAGAGGCCATCTTCTGCTTCGGCGCCTTTTTGGGAGTAATCCCCATCCAAGCGGTACAAGCCGGCCCCGGCATGGGTATCAATGAGGGTGATGCCCGCCTCTTTTTGCATGAGGTGGCGCAGGGTGGCCAGCAAAGTGATGTGTTTGAGCACATCCGCATGGTTGCCGGCATGGAAAGCGTGTCGATAACTGAACATGCTCCGATGGTAACCAATAAGCCCCACAAGTCCTTGATTTTTTGTATAATGGAAGGCTTCGCAGCGCTTTGTGGTCCCGCGGCGAAGGCGCCAAGATCTTTCAAGATTTGGGCAAACTGCCACCTAAGAGGTTCCCAACAGAGGAACACCGACCGTGGAAAAGGACCCGACAAACCTTTCTTTAAAGAGAAAACTCATGACTACAACTTTCAGCGCCAAACCCGCTGAGGTCGTGCACGAGTGGTTTGTGATTGACGCGACCGACAAGGTCCTCGGACGAGTAGCCAGCGAAGTTGCTCTCCGTTTGCGCGGCAAACACAAGGCCATTTACACGCCTCACGTCGACACCGGTGACTTCATCGTCATCATCAATGCTGCCCAGCTCAAAGTGACTGGCACCAAGACCACCGACAAAGTGTATTACCGTCACTCGGGCTATCCCGGCGGTATCACTGCAACCAACTTCCGCGACATGCAAGCCAAGCACCCTGGCCGCGCACTCGAGAAGGCTGTCAAGGGCATGCTGCCCAAGGGCCCACTCGGTTACGCCATGATCAAGAAACTCAAGGTGTATGGTGGCGCTGAGCACCCCCACACCGCCCAACAGCCTAAAGTGCTGGACATCTAAGGAGACTTGAGATGATTGGTGAATGGAACAATGGCACAGGCCGTCGCAAATCCAGCGTCGCCCGCGTGTTTCTGAAAAAAGGCACTGGCAAGATCACGGTGAATGGCAAGGACATCCAAGCCTACTTCGGCCGTGAGACTTCGATCATGATTGCCAAGCAACCCCTCATGTTGACCAACCATGCCGAAACTTTCGACATCATGATCAACGTGCACGGCGGTGGCGAATCCGGTCAAGCCGGCGCTTCGCGCCACGGCATCACCCGCGCCTTGATTGACTACGATGCTTCGCTCAAGCCCGTGCTGAGCCAAGCTGGTTTTGTCACCCGTGACGCTCGTGAAGTCGAACGTAAAAAGGTGGGTTTCCACTCTGCGCGTCGTCGCAAGCAGTTCTCGAAGCGTTAATTCGCTTTTCTGCTTCCTCAAAAAGCCGCACCGGTTCGCCGTGGCGGCTTTTTGTTTGGTGTTCTCATTTCAAAGCCCATAACCCCAGTAGCGTTACTGCGGCCTCCATGCCCTAATTCCCGACCAACGCGCTATACTATTTGTCATTGAACTCGGAGATAAACCATGAGCGCTGTTGCTGAAAATGTCCAGACTGAAATGCCTGCCCCCATTGTCTTTACCGACAGCGCGGCGGCCAAAGTGGCTGACCTGATCGCGGAAGAGGGCAACCCTGATTTGAAACTGCGCGTGTTTGTGCAAGGTGGCGGTTGCTCGGGTTTCCAGTATGGTTTCACTTTTGATGAAATCACCAACGAAGACGACACAACCATGAGCAAAAACGGCGTGTCGTTGTTGATCGACGCCATGAGCTACCAATACCTCATCGGTGCTGAGATCGATTACAAAGAAGACCTGCAAGGTGCCCAGTTCGTCATCAAGAACCCCAACGCCACCTCCACTTGCGGTTGCGGCTCGTCGTTCTCGACCTGATTTGAAAACCGTGCGAGCATCGCTCGCCTGCGATCAGCGGGGGTAAATTGCCCCCAACACACGGGCGCCTCTGGCGCCCGTGACGCTTGGTAAACTGGCTTTTTCGCGGTGAATGGTTTTAAAGGCCAGCCAAGCAAACGCTGCCGCCTCTACTTGCAAAGGCGGTAAGCCATGGTCCTCACTGCTACAGACCGTTAACTGGGGCAGATGGTGCGCCAGTCGCTGCATCAGGTGACCATTCAATGCACCACCCCCACACACAATCAATTGCCGGGCATCCAGGGCAAAGCGTTTCACATCGTTGGCGCAGGCCATGGCGGTGAATTCGGTCAGCGTTGCCTGAACATCGACCGCTGCAATGCTCGGGTGCTGTTCCAAATGCTGTGCAAGCCACGAGGGATTGAACAGGTCGCGCCCGGTGCTTTTGGGCGGCTGGGTTTGCAAAAATGGTTCGGCCAGTAGCGCTGACAACAGGGCAGGATGGACATGACCCTTGGAGGCCCATGTGCCATCGCGGTCAAAGGCCTCACCGGTGTGAAGTTGGCACCAATGGTCCATCAAGGCATTGCCGGGGCCGCAGTCCCAGCCGGTCACCAAGGCGCCCGGATTGAGCACGCTGATATTTGAGATGCCCCCAATGTTGAGGACCGCCACCACCGATT
>JBEGTA010000003.1:0-4752 GCA_041179665.1 Pseudomonadota bacterium | reverse complement strand
TCAACCTGACCCTGGGATTCACCATTTTTTATCTGAGCCTGATCGTGCTGATTCCGTTGTCGGCGCTGTTCTTCAAAACTTTCACCCTGACATGGGATCAATTTTGGAGCGCCGTGACGGGACCGCGCGTCTTGGCGTCGTATCGACTCACCTTCGGGGCTTCGTTGATCGCAGCGTTGGTCAATGTGGTGTTTGGCTTGTTGGTGGCTTGGGTTTTGGTGCGCTATAACTTCTTTGGCAAACGGTTGGTCGATGCATTGGTCGACTTGCCATTTGCTTTGCCCACCGCGGTGGCGGGTATTTCATTGACCGCCTTGCTGGCGGGCAATGGCTGGGTCGGTCAATACCTGGAGCCCTTGGGCATTCAGCTGGCGTTCAACCCCAATGGGGTGGTGATTGCACTCATCTTCATTGGCTTGCCCTTTGTGGTGCGCACGGTGCAACCGGTGCTGGAAGACGCAGAAAAAGAACTCGAAGAGGCGGCCACCTGCTTGGGCGCTACGCGTTGGCAAACATTCACCAAGGTAATTTTTCCTTCCATTGCGCCGGCCTTGCTGACCGGCTTTGCGATGGCCTTTGCGCGTGCGATTGGCGAATACGGCTCGGTCATTTTTATTGCCGGCAACATGCCCATGATTTCTGAAATCACGCCCTTGATCATCATCGGCAAGCTCGAGCAATACGACTACGCCGGCGCCACTGCGGTGGCCTTGGTGATGTTGGTGTTCTCGTTCATCTTGTTGCTGATCATCAACGCCTTGCAAGCTTGGCAACGACGCCATTCAGGAGCCCCCGCATGAGCGCCGACAGCTTGAAGCCTGCTGCTCGCCGTGCCCAATCGGGCACCACCGAGCCCACATGGGTGCGCTACACGCTGATTGGTGTGGCCTTGACCTTCATGTTTCTATTCTTGGTGTTGCCGCTGGCAGCGGTGTTCACCGAAGCCCTGCGCAAAGGACTCGATGCTTACATAGAGGCCCTCAAAGAGCCCGATGCTTGGTCAGCCATTCGCCTCACCTTGATCACCGCCGCCATTGCCGTGCCGCTGAACTTGGTGTTTGGCGTGTCTGCGGCCTGGGCCATTGCGAAATACGAGTTCAAAGGCAAAGCATTTTTGACCACGCTGGTCGATTTGCCCTTCTCGGTGTCCCCAGTCGTGGCCGGCTTGATTTACGTGCTCATGTTTGGCGCGCAAGGTTGGTTTGGTCCTTGGCTGCAAGCCCATGACATCAAGATTGTGTTTGCGGTTCCTGGCATCGTGTTGGCCACGGTGTTTGTGACGTTTCCATTCATTGCCCGCGAGTTGATTCCGCTCATGCAGGCGCAAGGCAACGACGAAGAGCAAGCCGCTATCGTGCTGGGCGCCACGGGATGGCAAACCTTTTGGTATGTGACGTTGCCCAACATCAAGTGGGGTTTGCTGTACGGCGTCATTTTGTGTAACGCCCGCGCTATGGGTGAGTTTGGTGCGGTGTCGGTGGTCTCGGGCCACATTCGCGGACAGACCAACACCATGCCTTTGCATGTCGAAATTTTGTACAACGAATACCAGTCTGTGGCCGCATTCGCGGTGGCCTCATTGTTGGCGCTGCTGGCGCTGGTGACCTTGGTCATCAAGTCGGTGATCGAGTGGCGGCACGAGCAAGAAATGAAAGCCGCCGCAAACACGCCACCCGAGCGTCCTCTGGCCACAAGCCCTGAAGCGGCCGTCTGAATCTGTTGGAAAGCATTTGAACCATGAGCATCGAAATTCGCAATGTCCACAAACAATTTGGCGACTTCACCGCGCTGAACAACGTCAGCCTTGACATCGAGTCGGGCGAACTGGTGGCACTGTTGGGCCCGTCGGGCTGTGGCAAAACCACGTTGCTGCGCATCATTGCCGGACTGGAAACCGCGGACAGCGGCACCATTGGCTTTAGTGGCGCTGACACCACCCATGTGCATGTGCGCGAGCGTCAGGTGGGTTTTGTGTTTCAACATTACGCCTTGTTTCGCCACATGACCGTGTTTGAAAACGTGGCGTTTGGCTTGCGTGTGAAACCCCGCAATGAGCGCCCCAACGAGGCTGAGATCAAGCGCAAGGTGCACGAATTGCTTGGCTTGGTGCAGCTCGATTGGTTGGCCGATCGCTACCCCTCGCAGTTGTCTGGGGGCCAACGCCAACGCATTGCCTTGGCCCGCGCTTTGGCGGTGGAGCCCAAAGTCTTGCTGCTGGACGAGCCGTTTGGCGCCTTGGATGCCAAGGTGCGCAAAGAGTTGCGCCGCTGGCTGCGCCGACTGCACGATGAGTTGCATGTCACCAGTATTTTTGTGACCCACGACCAAGAAGAGGCACTTGAAGTGGCCGACCGTGTGGTGCTGATGAACAAAGGCAACATCGAGCAAATCGGCTCGCCGCAAGAGGTGTGGGATCACCCCGCCAGCCCGTTTGTGTATGGCTTTTTGGGTGATGTGAATTTGTTCCATGGCCGTGCGCACGAGGGCGAAATGCTGATTGGTGCTGACCAACACGCCATTCGCTTGGACAGTCCAGAGCACGGGCAGGTGCAAGACGCCAAAGCCTTTGCCTACGTTCGTCCGCACGATTTGGATGTGACGCGCTACAAGGTCGGTACGCCCCACACGGGCATCGTTGCCAAGCTGACGCGTGCCATTGTGGTGGGCCCCGTGGCCCGCTTGGAGTTGGACCCGATGGAGCCGGGCATGTTTGGCAAAGACGCGGTCATTGAAGCGCAGTTGTCAGCGTCGCAGTTCCGTCAAGAGGCGTTTGCCGAAGGTGAAGTGTTGGTGCTGACACCGCGCAAGGCGCGGGTGTTTGTCGACGGCTGAAGACCTGACATTCAGGTCCCGGGCCATGGCCTTCAGGTTCCGGGCCTTGGCCCTCAGACCCTGGACCCGAGGACCGCGTCAGACGGGTGACTCGCCCACTTGTTTCCAAGTGCCTTGCGACTCTTCCCAATAGGTGCGCATGACCTTTTCCTGAGTGGTCTTGAAGTCGAGCAAGACCACCGTACGGTCTTGGTCGCGCCAAGACAGCAAATGCAAAATCCGCTCGTTCATCATGTTCTCTGGGCTGCGCGATGCGGCCTCTCGACCAGAGCGGGCGGTCAGGTATTTTTCAGACACCATTTGACGCAGCGGAGCCGGCAATTGGAAGGTCTGGTTTGCGGGCACCCAGTCAACCTTGGCCTGAATGAAAATTGGGATGCCCTTGGTTTGGTCTAAATCCAACAAGGCTTTCATGGTGTCGTTGGACAACACCAAGCACCCGTCAGACGCCTCGGGCAATCTGGAATATTGGGCAGACGGCGCGCCATGCACCCAAATGCCTGACCCCGTGCGCCCTTGGTGCCGGTCATACAAATTGGGATAGTTCAGTGTGATGGCACCCGCGCCATACAGGTCGGGCAAGCGTTTTTCGTCGAGCTTTTTCTGGGTGAAATAAACGCCAACCGGGGTGCGTCCGTCACCCTCTTCTTTTTTGAAAATACCTTTTTGACCCACCGAAACATAAAAATCATGCACCAGGTTCAACTGAGCGGGCTGCTCAGGGGTGGCGGTATTTTTGAACACATACATGCGCGAGGTCGAGGCATCGACAACCGCAAAATATTCGGTTGAGGCTGCCAAAAAGCCAAACCCTTTGGGAATGCTGTTGGCAGGATAGGGTGTCCGCAAGGCGCTCAAGCGGTTGCGCAGTTCTTTGTCCAGACCGGCCACCACAGCTTGCTTGTCTTGGTCTGCTATTTGGCGCAGTGGGTTGGCCTTGGGGGCATCGCTGGCCAGGTTCAACAACTCGGCGTAAAGCAAAGAGCCCAGCTGAAATGTGGGGTAGTCGTTGACCAAGATTTCGGCGAATTTGGCCGCCTCGGCATAGCGCGCGGCCTCTACCAAAGACTCGATTTGGCGCAAATAGTCTTCAGGCTGTGTCCACTGCTTGGGGGCTTCTTCTTGGGCCAATTCAATGTCGAAGACCAGCTTTTCGACGGACCCGTTCAGGGCCTTACCGGTGCTGCTGTGGGAGGTGTTGTACCAAAGGGGCAGCAGCAAACACAGCACCAAAACCGCTGTGGCCCAATAGCGCCAGCGGACAGGGATTGCGGTGGTGTTCAGGGCTGCAAGCTTCATGGCGTGAATTCGCGGGTGATTTTCCAGACGCCTTCTTGACGACTCAAATGAAGTGTTTTGAGTGTACTGCTCTGCAGGCCGTCGGCCTCATAAATTTGGGTGAAATTGGCGCGCATTTGGCTGGCGTCCAACGGCTCGATCACGAGTTGGTTGACTTGCACGGCAATCTTTGATTTGGAAGCGATGCGTTGCTTGCGCTCCTTCACCCACTCGGCGTGGCTTTTCTTGCCTTCGGGCTGGAACTGATCGGCATACGCATAGAAATAGCTGTCCAGGTCTTTGGCACTCCAACTGGCTGCCCACTGCGTCACCAAAGCCGTGATCTGCTCTTGCCTCTGCGCTTCTTCATTGGGCTGTGGCGCAACCGTCGGGGTGTCCTGGGTGGCTTCAGAGGCGGCAGTTTCTGGTGCAGAGGCGATCGCTACTTGAGGCTGCACGGACTCAACCACGACGGTGGGGGCGGGCTCGTCACCGATCCGCTCCACCCATTGTTGCAAGCGGGTTTGTGCTTGGTTCACCCAAGCCAGATCACTCACGCTCAAGAGCACGACCGACACCAGCAGGGCTGCCGCCAGCAGCCACTTGCGCCAAGGCTTGGCTTTGGCTCCTTTGGCGTCAATG
>JBEGTA010000002.1:0-2726 GCA_041179665.1 Pseudomonadota bacterium | reverse complement strand
GCGATTTTTTTACCCCTCAAGCTGAGCTTGCGGACGATGGAGTCCAAGCCCAAATGGCCGTTTTCGCGCATGGTCACGATGGCGCCCAAAAAGGTGATCCAGATGAACAAAAACCGCGACAACTCTTCAGAGCTGATGATCCCGTCATTGAAGCCGTAGCGCAGCACCACGTTGCCAAAGACCATGATGACCATGGCCGACAGCATGACCACCAGCGTGAATTCGGCCAGCCGAAAGAAAAGGTCGTTGATTTTTTTCATACATCGATCAAAAAAAGCCCCCTCCTAGGAGGGGGCGTGTACGCACTCAAACCATCACTTGGTGTCTTCGATGGCCTTGAGCAGGGCGGGGCCGTTTTTCTCACCAAAAGTCTTGGCAATTTCGGCCGAGACGATTTTCTGGAATGGGGCCATGTCCACGTTCTCAATCACTTGCATGCCTGACTTCTTCAAGTCGGCGACCACTTTGCCTGCGTTTTGTGCGTTCAGGTTACGCTGGAAAGTCGCCGCTTCACGGGCTGCGTCCACCACGATTTTTTGGTAGTTGGCGGGCAACGAGTCGAATTTGCCTTTGTTCATGGCCACCACCAGCGGCGAGTACACGTGGTTGCTCACGGTCAGGTGTTTCTGCACTTCATAGAACTTGGAAGACCAAGTCACGTTGATGGGGTGCTCTTGTGCGTCAAAGGTGCCGGTTTCCAAAGCGGTGTACAGCTCAGCAATCGGCATGGGCGAGGGGTTCATGCCCAGCAGTTTGAAAGCCTGAATGTGGTACGGGTTGGGCGTCGAGCGAATCTTCAGGCCCTTCAGGTCGTCGGGTTTGTTGACCGGGCGCTTGTTGTTGGTGAAAGCGCGCCAGCCGTTTTCCCAGTAAGCCAGACCTTTCAAGCCGTGCGGGGCCAACTCGTTCAAAACGCCGGTGCCCACAGCGCCGTCCAGCACGTTGTAGGCGTGTTGGGCACTTCTGAACACGAAGGGCAATTCCATGGCCGCGGTGTTGGGCACGATGCCGTTAAAGTTGGAGGCGCCGCTGGAAACGATGTCGATGGTGCCACCGCGTGTGCCGTTGATCATGGCGGCGTCATTGCCCAATTGGTTGGCCGGGAAGATGGTGATTTCGACATCGCCGTTGGTGCGTTGTTTCACCAGTTCGGCCAATTTCATGGCGGCAGCGTGTTGGCCATCGGTGGTGTTGACCGCGTGACCCATTTTCAGGTTGAACTTGCTGGCGTAGGCGCTAGAGCCGACGGCAGCAACAAGGCAGGCGAGAAGGATGCGAGAAATTTTCATGGTGTTGTCTCCTGGTTGAAAAAATGGACTGTGAAAGAACTCAATCGGTGGGCAGCGCGTATTCGTCCGCGCTGAAGACGGTGTGAAAAACGGTGCCATCGAACATGGCAATCAAATCTTTGGAGACTTCACGGCTCTCCAACCGCACGGCCGAGGCCAAGGCGATTTCGATCGATTCGCGGCTGGGGTAGCGCACGGACAAGACCATGCCAAAGTGCGGATCCGTCACATCGCTTTCGACTTGGCGTAGCACGCGAACCTCTTGTGCGCCTGGAAAACGGGTCCACAAAGGCACCAACTTTTCGCGGATGTAGCGGTTGAAAGCCTCTTCCATGCCGGGTTTGACGTTGCCTTGAAAAAATGCACAGCGAATAAACATGGGTGCTTTCTGAGAGGTCAGAGGGCGGGGTGCCCTAAGTTTTGCAAAGCCTGTAAAGCCTGTTCGACCATGGCTTGCACGGGTTCGGTGATGGGCAGATGAATCACATCGGTTTCATCGGCTTGGGGTTTTTCGAGGGTGCGAAATTGGCTGTCCAGCAAGCCCGGTTGCATGTAGTGACCGACCCGTTGACGCATGCGCTTTTCAATCAAGCTGAAATCACCATCAAGAAAAACAAAACACACATCGCCAGCTTGTGCGCGTATGCGGTCGCGGTAAGCCCGCTTCAGTGCTGAGCAGGCCACCACACGGCCTTGCGCATGGGGCGTCGACAAATAATCGCCAATGCGGTCCAGCCAAGGCCAGCGGTCGGCATCGTCAAGCGCGATGCCCGAACGCATCTTGGCCACGCTCTCGGTCAGGTGCAGGTCATCGCCGTCCACCATGTCCAGCCCCAATTGCGCCGCCAAAGCAGTGGCCATGGTGGACTTGCCGCAGCCCGACACGCCCATCACGATCAGGCGCAAAGGTGAGGGCGTCATGTCTGCAACCACGGGGTCACTTTTGCGCAGCCGCGCACTCGGGCACGGGGGTGAGCAAGGGTTGGCCCGATGTGCCGGCTTGCATATTGGCAAAAGCCAAATCGGCCATGGCCTGACGTGTTTCATGCGTGGCACTGGCCATGTGCGGTGTTAGCACCACGTTGGACATGCGCCAAAGCGATTCGGGCACCTGAGGTTCGTTCGCAAAAACGTCCAGCCCAGCCCCCGCGATGGTGCCGTTTTGCAGCGCCTCGATCAAGGCGGCTTCGTCGACCACACTGCCCCGTGCCACATTGATCAAGAATCCTCGGGGACCCAAGGCTTTCAAGACTTCGGCATTGATCAGGTGTTTGGTGCCTGCGCCTCCGGGCGTGATGACGACCAAAAAATCCACTTGTGCAGCCAAGGCCGCAGCAGTGGCGAAAAATTGAAAGCCTGAATCTGTTTTTTCGGTGCGCGCGGTGTAGGCAATGGACATGCCAAAGCCGCTGGCGCGTCGGGCAATGGCTTTGCCAA
>JBEGTA010000001.1:0-2814 GCA_041179665.1 Pseudomonadota bacterium | reverse complement strand
GGTCTGCTGCGCGGGGACTGAAGCAAACCCTGAAGCAACTCTCCATCTTGGCGGATGGCTTGCTGATTCAGCTTTGGCAAAACGCCCAATTTGCGCCTGACTTGAGCTTGGTGGCGGTGGGTGGGTTTGGCCGGGCCGAATTGTTTCCGCACTCCGATGTGGATGTGCTGGTGTTGCTGCCTGACGGCCAATCGCCTGAGAACTCGCCCGAGTTGCAAGGCCAATTGGAGCGCTTCATTGGCAGTTGCTGGGACACGGGATTGGAAATTGGCGCCAGCGTGCGCACTCTCAGCGAGTGTTTGGCCGAATCGGCCAAAGACATCACCGTGCAAACCTCCTTGCTCGAGTCACGCCGCGTGACGGGCAACACCCGCTTGTTCACCGAGTTTCAAAAGCAGTACCAAGCGGCCATGGACCCCCAAGCCTTCATGGTCGCCAAAATTTTGGAGTTGCGGCAGCGGCACACCAAATTTGAAGACACGCCCTACGCCCTCGAGCCCAATTGCAAAGAATCACCCGGCGGGTTGCGCGACTTACAAGTGATTTTGTGGGTGGCCCGCGCCGCGGGTCTCGGTCACAGCTGGGACGAACTCGCTCGCAAAGGTTTGGCAACCCCCCTTGAGGCACGCCAAATCAAGCGCAACGAAGCCTTGCTGGGCTTGATTCGAGCACGCCTGCATTTGCAAGCCAAACGGCGCGAAGACCGCCTGGTGTTCGACTTGCAAACGGCGGTGGCCGAGTCTTTTGGGTTTGCCTCCGATGTCACGCCCGATGGCCGGCTGGCCCTGCGTGCCAGCGAAAAGCTGATGCGCCAATACTATTGGGCAGCCAAAGCGGTGACCCAGTTGAACCAAATTTTGTTGCTGAACATCGAGGACCGACTGAAAGCCGACCGGGGCGAGTCGGTGAACGACTTCAGACCGCTGAACGAACGCTTTTTTGAAAAAGCGGGCCTGATCGAAGTGGCCAGCGACGACTTGTACCAAAAGCATCCCCATGCGATTTTGGAAACCTTCTTGCTGTACCAAACCACGCCAGGCGTGAAAGGTTTTTCGGCCAGAACGCTGCGTGCGCTCTACAACGTTCGGGCCATCATGAATGGGCGTTTCCGCTCTGACCCGGTCAATCGCCAGAGTTTTTTGCAGATCTTGCAGCAGCCCCAAGGCATCACGCACGCCTTGCGATTAATGAACGAAACCTCGGTGTTGGGCCGTTATCTCTGGGTCTTTCGGCGCATTGTGGGACAGATGCAGCACGACCTGTTTCATGCTTACACGGTGGACCAGCACATTTTGATGGTGCTGCGCAATGTGCGCCGATTTTTCATGGCGGAGCACACCCATGAGTACCCGTTCTGCTCGCAACTGGCCGGCGGTTGGGACAAGCCTTGGATCTTGTACACCGCAGCCTTGTTTCACGACATTGCCAAAGGCCGTGGCGGCGATCACTCCAAACTGGGCATTGCCGAAGTGCGCACCTTTGCCCGCCAACACAAGCTCGACAAAGAAGATGCGCAGTTGGTCGAATTTTTGGTCGGTGAACACCTGACCATGAGCCATGTGGCACAAAAAGAAGACCTGAGCGATGCCGAAGTCATCAGCCGATTTGCACAACGCGTGGGCAACGAACGCCGTTTGACGGCGTTGTACTTGCTGACCGTGGCCGATATCCGTGGCACCAGCCCCAAAGTGTGGAACGCATGGAAGGGCAAGTTGCTGGAAGACTTGTACAAATCCACCCTGCGGGTGTTAGGGGGCCGTGCGCCCGATGCCAACGCCGATGTCGAAGCGCGCAAGCGCGAAGCGTTGGTCGAGCTGGCTCGCCAAGCCCAACCCCACGAAGGACAAAAAGCCTTCTGGGACACCTTGGATGTGAGTTATTTCATGCGGCACGACGCGTCTGACATTGCCTGGCATGCCCGGCAGTTGTCACGCCACGTGGCCCGCCCCGAGCCTGACCAGCCTCGCACTGTTGTGCGGGCGCGGCCGTCACCGGTGGGTGAAGGCCTGCAAGTACTGGTCTACACCCCCGATCAGACCGACTTGTTTGCCCGCATTTGCGGACACTTTGACCAGTCGGGTTTCAGCATTTTGGACGCCAAAATTCACACCACCCGCACCGGATGGGCGCTCGACACCTTTCAGATCGTCACCACCTTGCTGCCCGAGCACTACCGGGAGTTGATGACCATGGTCGAGTTGGGCTTGACCCAGACTTTGGAGCGCCAAGGCCCTCTGCCGCCACCCACCAAAGGCCGTGTTTCGCGCCGCGTGAAAAGCTTTCCCATCACCCCCCGGGTGGCGCTCAAGCCCGACGACAAAGCGCAAAACTGGTTGCTCAGCATTTCGGCCAGCGACCGCAACGGCTTGCTCTACAGCATTGCACGCGTGTTGGCCGAGCACGGCATTGACTTGCAATTGGCCAAGATCAGCACCTTGGGCGAGCGGGTAGAAGACACTTTCTTGATCAGTGGCGCAGAGCTGCAACAAAGCAAAGCGCAGATCGAGATCGAAACCGAATTGCTGGCGGCGCTGCAACCGGTCTAAGCCCTCAAGCCAATTCAACACAGGTCAAGAACGGCCAAGAACGGCCGAAAAGCGGTCAAAAACGTCCAGTTCGACCACCTTGCCGAACTGTGGTTATTCAGCTTTTCTTTCGAGGTGGCAAGCCCGTGTGCTGGGTCAAAATTTGACCTTTTTTGGGCTGAGCTTTGCGTTTGGACAAGGTCGACAAAGCCACCGAAGCTTTTTCGCCAACGCCGGTGCTGTTCTTGCGGCGCGCACTTTTGTAACCCTCTTCTGCCAACGGTTGCCA